>JAGHAK010000047.1 GCA_021161565.1 Elusimicrobiota bacterium
GCGCCGATCCAGGACGCGCGGGAATATGTCAAAAGCAGAAATACCGAAAAGAAAAAGAAAAAAAAGATATAAATCTTGTTTTTCTCCGCCAGATAAAAACAAAAAGGCAAAACCATGGCGAGAACTCCGCCGAGAAAATTCGGATTTCCGAAAGCGGCGGAAAGGCGGGCCGAAGGAAATAAAACAACGCCCGCCAGGCAGGAAACGAAAAGGGAGAAAACGAACAACCCGAAAAATCTGGACAATGTTTCGACAGGCTGTTTTTTGAGAATCAAAAAAAGGCAAAAGCCCGAGAAAACAGAAAAAAATCCGTGAAAGTAATATTTGTAATTCCCCCAGAAAGAGAGAAACGGCGAAAGAGAAAAAACAGAAAATATAAAAAAAATCGAAATCCACAGATAAATCGGAATTTCTTCTATCTTAAAATGAAATCCGCCGTATAAAAAAAACAGCGGAACCGACAGCCACAGAAGAGTTGCCTTAGGCAGGCAATACACATCATTCAGAAACGGAGCGACAACAAGCGGGAAAAGAAAAAAAACAGCGCCTAAAATGATATGCCGCATCCTGCTTTTCACTTTTCACCTCTCACTTTTAGTTGACAAGTTGATAAGTTAACAAGTTAATAAGGAAAAATCCCCCCTCTCTTTCTCCCCCCGCCTTTGGCGGGGGAGATTAAGTAGGGGGTTCTTTTACCTTTTCTACTTTTCACTTTTCCACTTTTTTACTTTTCTACTTTTCTCTTTTAGTTGACAAGTTAATAAGGTAAAATCCCCCCTCTCTTTCTCCCCCCTTCCAGGGGGGAGATTAAGTAGGGGGTTCTTTTACCTTTTCTACTTTTCACCTTTTCACTTTTTCACTTTTCTACTTTTCAACTTTTCAACTTTTCAACTTTTTCACTTTTCGCTTTTACAAAATTTCGCCTTTCTTGACCGCGGATGAAATTCTCGCGACAATCAAATCGACGCGCCTGTTTCTGCCTCTCTGCGACGGAGTGAGATTCGCCATATCTATAATCTCCTTTTGAAGTTTCTTGAAATACTGCGCTTTTATGAAAATTTCCTTCGCGCCGAGAATCTCCACCTCGTCTGGATGCAATTTCGCGACTGCAAGGGAATCCGTCCAGTTCCTGCTGTGTTTACTAAAGACATCGCTCGATCTGATTTTCTCGAAAATTTTATCGTATTTTCTCGTTATTTTCGCCCTGTAGTCTGCGGCTTTGAGTCGGGCGATAACTTTCCCGTTGGGCTTTGAAGCGTATTTCCTGTCGAGTTCCGCTTTTTTCTTCAAAAATTTTTCTTCGATTTTGCGCACGAGCATTTTTTTCGTTTCGTACAAAAACTGCTGTTTCGCCGTTTTCAAAAGATCGGCTTTTCTTTTCAAAAGGGCCTCGCGCGTTTTCTCGTCGAGGTAAGGTTTCTGTTCGGCATAACCGGAAGAAGAAATCCTGTTCGGCGGAAAATAAATTTCGTTTATCAGAAATTTGGAAACATAACTCGCGCGGGCGACAGACAAATCCCAGTGCGAGGGATATTCTTTCGAAACTTCGTCGCGGTCGGTGTGCCCCTCCACCCTCACTTCGTTCGGCTGAGATCTAACAAAAGCGGCGAGATTTTTTATCGCCGACAGCGCCACAGGGCTTATTTCTGACGCTCCCTCGTCATACATTTTTCTGCCGTGAAAAGATATTATAAGGCCGCGCTTGTCTATTTCGAGCGAAACGCTGTCTGTGAGATTTTCGCGCGCGATGTACTCATCCATCTTTTTTTTCAAATCTATCAGCTGAAGTTCGTTCATTGCCGAGGCGAGAGCGAACATCATAACGAAAAAAATGAGAAGCTGTGTCATCAGGTCGCCGTAAGTTACCATCCAACCGGGCGCGGTCGTGCCGACCTGCAAATTTTCAGTATCCCTACGCCTGGGCATCTACTTGGGGATTACCTTCCTCTCTCTTTTCTTGGGAGGCAGATAAGCCTTTAGTTTCGCTTCGATTATCGACGGAATATCTCCTGTTTTCATAGAAATTATCCCCTCGATGATTATTTCCTTGACAAGAACTTCGTCGTCGCTTTTTCTTTTGAGTTTCCCGCTTATCGGAAGAAAAACCAGATTGGCAATGAGCGCACCGTAAAAAGTCGTGATGAGAGCCACAGCCATTCCCGCGGCAATCTGGGACTGGTCTTCGAGGCGGGCAAGCATCATAATCAGTCCCATAATCGTTCCCAGCATTCCGAAAGCGGGCGAATATGTTCCCATCGTCAGGAAAATTTCCTGCCCGACTTTGTGGCGCTCCCTCAGAAAAATTATCTCCGTGTCGAGTTCCGATCTAATCGTCTCAACATCGACATTCGCCATAACAAGCGAAAAACCATGCTTCAAAAAAGGATTTTGAATTTCCTTTATATCCTGCTCTATCGAAAGAAGACCCATTGTTCTCGCTTTCTTTGTGAGTTTTACAATCGTTTCTATTATGTCAAGAGGATTTTCGTCTTTCTGCGTGAAAACTTTTTTGGCAACGGCAAAAACCTCAATCAGCTGATGGAACGAGTAATTCACCATCGTGGCGGCGAAAGTTCCGCCAAGGGTTATAAACGCCGATGAAACATCCAGAAATCTGAAAAGGCCAGCCACGCCCGAACGCTGAATGATGGCGATAATCATCAAGCCGAGTCCGGCGATAAAACCTATAACGGTGGTTATATCCATTGTCTTCAGAACCTGATTATGCCGTCGTCATCGTCGGAAGACACATCGTGTTTCTTCACGATATCCCTCTTCGCGTTTTTTTCGAGTTGCGATATTCTATCCTCCTGCTTCTTTATTATTCCCTCCAGCCGCGCGGCATATTCAGAGTTTTTCGCCATTTCCTTTCTGAGGGCATCCATCTCCTTTTCCCTCTTTTTTATTTCATTTTGAAGCGACTGGAACCGTTCGCGCGACCGCGAGGTTTGCGATTCTTTTTCCTCCATCGTTCTTTCGAAATCAGCCAGCCGTCGGCGGTAATTCTCGAGTTCCTCTTCTTTTTCCTCAAGACTGCTTTTGAGGAGTTTTTCCCGTTCCTCCGACTTCTTTTTTATTTCCTCGTTGATTTCCCTCACTTCAGCGATATTGCCGCCGGAAGGAGTCATCTTGCTTTTCAGCGTTTCTATTCCGTATTCTATCTGCGATTTCAGAACCGCTATTTCCTCGTCTCTTTTTTTCAATTCCGCGTGAAAGCGGGCTTCCCTTTCCTTTGCTGCGGCGAGTTTTTCGCCCAACCTCTGTTTCTGCTTCAATATCTCTTCTTCGAGTTGCTTTATTCTGTCTCGCAAAACAGAAACCTGCTCGCTTTCCTTATGCGTGCCTTCTCTGAGAATTTCGATTTCTCTGCTGGCGGTTCTTAATTCATCCGTGAGATGCGAAATTCTATCCCTTCCAGCGGAAAGTTCATCTTCCAGCGTCTTAAGTTTGCGCTCGTATCTGCCCGCTATCTCCTCCGCTTTTGCCGAAGCCGCGGCGGCAGTTTGTTCTTTTTCTTCTCCAAGCCGCTTTAATCTTTCCTCCAGTTCCGCTTTCAGGTTTTCTTTCTCCCGCTCAAGTTTCTTCCGCTCGACGGAAATTTTCTCTTCCAATTCTTTTTTCTCTGCGGTCAGGCGGTTTATTTGTCCTGCCATCTGCGTTCGCAGACTTTCTTTTTCTTTCCTTTCCGCCTGAATTGCTTTGTTAAGTCTGCCGATATCCTCCGCAGATTTCCGGCTCGTCTCTTCAAGTTTTTTCGCCACAGCGCGCAGTTTTCCCCGCGTCTCGTCGAGTAGTTTTTCTTTGAGAAGAATCTCCTCGCGCTCCTTCTTTTTTCCCATTTCGACAAAACGTCTTTTCTCTTCCTCGAAACTCTTTTTTAGCCTCGCTATCTCGTTCTCATAGCCGGAAATTTTTCTCTGAGCATCGGCGAGAAAACCGTCTTTTTTCTTCAGTTCCGCCAGCGCGGTTTCGTATTTTTTCTGGATTTGAGATATTTCGAATTCAAATTTTTCTCTTTCCGCCGCCTGTTTTCGGGAAATTTCCGAAATTTTTTCTCGCAAACTCTCCATCTCGGAAATCGCATTTCCCAGCTGACGGTCTTTCTCTGCGACAGATTCGTCGAGTTGTTTGATCTTCCTTTCCTTCTCTCTGAGCGTTTCAATCTGCCTGCCAGAATTTTCAAGACGGGTTTCAAGGTCTTTTATTTTTGCGGAAAGCCGCTTTATCTCATCGTCCTTTCTTTCAGATGATTTTTCGGCGGCGCTGAGCGCCTCTCTGACGCGCGAAATCTCTTTTTTCAGTTCCTCAATCTGCGCATATTCTCTGCGCTCTTTTTCCCGCAGTTCCTGGAGGTCTTTTTCGGGAAGAGTTTTCAACTTCTCTATTTCCAGATTGTACCCGTTTATTCTGGCAAAAAGTTCCTCTATCTTGTTCTGCTGGACGAGAACTTCATTTTTCCACCTGAGAACCTCGGACGAATGCTGCTTTGTCTTTTCTTTCAACTGCCTGCGCAATTCGTCTATTTCCCGTTTGCCTTCCTCTATTTCGCCAGCCTTTCTCTCCACCTCATCCGCAAGTCGCGCCAGCGCGGATTCCTTTTCCTCGAGTTTTCCTGCAAGCTCGTCTCTCTCGGCAAGAAGCATATCCCTCTGTTCGGACAGATTCTGTATCTGACGGGAAATTTCGTTTACCCTCTCCTGAAGTTTCGCCTTTGACGCAACCGCCTCGGCGAGTTTTCCGTTGAGGACAGATATTTCCGTGCGGAACCCCTTTATCTCATCTTCCTTTTTTTTCAGTTCTTCTTCCTTTTCGCGGCGAAGGCGCTCAATCTCCTCCCGCAGATTGCGGGAAACGGCTTTATACGCGGCGATTTCATCTTCGAGACTTTTTATCTTTTCCTTCAACGCGAGAATATCTTCCTTCGCCTTTTCCACAACCTTATCGAGTTTCTCCGCCTGTGATCGAAGTTCGGCATTTTCGGCTTTGAGGGTTTCAATCTCCCGCAAAACCCCGCGAAACCGCTCTTTTAGTTCTTCCGCCTCACTTCTGTATTTTTCCTTTGCCTCTTCGGCCTCCTCTTTTTTCCTTTCGGCGGAAGATATCTTTTCGTTCAGCAGGTTTATTTCCTTTTCGTATTTTTCTTTCTGCCTGTCTTCGGCATCGCGGCTGCTGGAGAGAGCGGCAATCAATTCGTTTATTTTGCCGCGAAGATTTTCGCACTCAATGGAAGACTTGTTAAAATTGGCGTTTGCTTCCTCCAACCTGCGCAATAGTTCCTCTTTTTCCTTTTCGAGATTTTTATAGTAATTCTCCCTTTCGGCAAGTTTTGCGGCAATGCCCGCACGCGCGCTCTGCGCCGCATCCAGCGCCTTCTCAAACTGGCTTTTGATGTTTTGCCGTTCAACTTCAAAATCGGAGAGAAGACGTGCGGCTTCCGATTCCTTTTCCCGCGCCAGGGCCGTCATTCTGCGAAGTTCTTCTTTTAAATTCGAAATATCCGCGGCGGCAAGGTCCCTTTCCTTCAACGCTTTCTCGTAGGAATAGTTCGCTTCTCTTCTTAATTTCGCCTCCTTTTCGAATCTGTCCGCCCATATGGCCTTCTCCTCCGCAAAGCGCTTTTTGAGCCATTCCACTTCCTCCGCGAATTTTTTGTTTGCGGAAGAAAGATTTTCCCTGACCGCCTTTAGTTCATTGCGGAGTTCCTCCGCCTGACGACGCGTCTCGACAATGATTTTTTCCTTTCGCTCCACCTCCTCTGCAAGTTTTTCGAGTCTCTGGCGATTCTGTATCTCATTCAGTTTAAACTCGTTTTCCCTGCGGCGCAGTTCTTCCTGCTTCTTCTCGATTTCGTTCGTAATTTCGGCAAGTCGGGCTTTTTCTTCGGCGCGAGCCCTCTCTATTTCCTTTTCTTTCTCAGATTCGAATGCTCTTTCCGCCGCCTCCTTTTTCACGACAATTTCCCTTAAGACGGATGCCTGTTCTTTCAGATGGTTTATTTCCTCGAGAAATCTCTTGCGCTCCGCCGAATATTTTTCGCGAGTGGCAATCATCTCTTTCAAAAGGTTTTCCCGCGCCTGCTCAAGCGCCCGAACGCGGTCGGCGTGCTGCTTCGAGGAGACAATTTCCTTTAACACCATTTCCAGTTTTGTCGAGGCTTCGGCTTCCTCTTTCGCCTTCTGGGCAGCCGAAAAAGATTTTTTTCTTTCCTCTTCAAGATTCCGCGAGACGCTGTAAAGTTGCCTTTCGAATTCAATCATCGCATCCCTCAAAGACGCCTCTCGTTTGGCTGTGGCCGCCTCTATCAGGGAAATGTTTTTCTTCATTTCCTCTTTCAGATTTTGAATTTCCTTGTCTTTCTGCTGAAGCACTCCAAGCCAGTAAAGTTCGCGCGATTCAAGACGTTCTTTGTTCTTCTGCAAACTTTCCTCTACGACTTTCTTCGCCTGTATTATTTTCTGCTGAAGTTGGGCTGACACATTTTTTAGTTTTGGAGAATCGCTGGAATGGGACGGATGAAAGAAAGGTTTCACCGAAGCAGATTTATCCGATTTCGCTGGCGGAAACTGCGGTTTTTTTGGGGCACCGCCAAAAGGCGGAGGAGGGGGTGGCGAATTTTTGTCTGGCATTATTCTCCTTTCGTCTCCTGCGGCTGGGTCTCTGAGGACTCCGTTTCCGATTCGGATTCGCCGGATTCCTCATCGGTTTGAGACTCTTCTTCTTTCGGTTTGTGTTCTTCGAGCCACTTTTTCAGTTCCTCGTTTTCGGGATTTATCTCCAGCGACTTTTCATACGCCTTTATCGCTTCTTCCTCTCTGCCGAGCGCAAAGAGGGAACTTCCCAGAAACTGCCACGACTGCCAGATGTCGGGATTGTACTTTACCGACTCCTGAAACTGACTCGCCGCTTCCTCGTAATTTCCCTCCTGATAAAAATCGTTGCCGCGAGAGTAATACTCAAACGCTTTTTCATTATCGACGACAGGCGCTTCTTCTTCGACCATACCGATTTTTTCCCGCCGCTTTTTTCTTTCCTCTTCGCGTTTTTCCTCTCTTTCTATTTCCTCGTCTACTTCCTCCATAATGCTTCTGCCGGAAAGAGTCGAAATCTCATCGGGCATTATGGAAATTTCTTTCAAACCCCCGAGATCTATTCTTCCTTCGGTTTCCAGCGACCTGATTTTCGCGATAATGTCCCTTCTCTGATTGGCTATTTGCGCTTCCGTCGCCTGAGCCGCGCGGCCGGATTCCTCTTCCTCCTCAACAAGCCTGCGGGCAGCTTCGGAAAGATTGTTCAGAATCCTCTCCCTCAGTTCCGAATCCAGTCCTTTGAGAGCCACGGCGAGGTCGGGAGCGTTAATTTCCGCGAGAATCGTCTGAAGAGTAATGTCATCAAGCGAGGCGAGATTTTCAAAAGAAAATACGAGACCTCTCACCTTCTCCGCCATTTCCGGATTAGTGGAGGAAATGTAATTCAAAATCTCGTCTCTGGATTTGTCGTCCATCAAAGACAGAATATCCATCAGCCGGTCGACTCCGCCGGAGGTGAGGTCTATCCTCCTTTTCAGCACTCTTTCGAGCGCGGCGATTTTTCTCTGCTCTACGAGCTGGACCCGCGTGAGAGCCAGAACAATGTCTCCCTTTTTGTCCTCAGGAAACATCTTCATCAGTTTCGCCGCTTTTTCGTCGTCAAGGTAGTGCATTACGGTCGCGGCGACCTTGGGGTCTTCGTTCGAAAGAAGATAAGCGATTTTTTTCAGGTCTTTATCTTCGACAAATTTGAACGGTTTAAAAGCCATTTTCCCAACCTCCTCTTCCGGAACGGGAAGCGTCGCTATCAGTTCGAGCCGCCTTTTCTCGATTTCTTCGGGCGACTCTTCAATTTCGGCGGGGAGCGTCTCCTCCTCGCCTTCTTTCTTTCCGCCTTCGAGTTCCCCTATTTCCCCTTCCGCCACGCCAACACCGCCTCCACCGCCGCCGGCGCCAGACGCTTCAACTTCGCTTTTCATCTCCTTCAATTCCTTCATCGTCGCCAAAAGCGAAAAAAGAAATTTTTTCAAGGGTCCGAAAAGAAACGCGAAAAATAAAAATGTTACAAGCGCAGCGAGAAGCGTAAGATAAAAATAAGGATTGGTCAAATACGGAAGCAGCCTTTTCCAGAGAGAAAACTTCACCCGCTCAACAGTCAGACGGTCTCCCCTTTTGGGGTCAATGCCGAGAATATTGACAACGAGTTTTTTTACCGCTACGAATTCGTCGTCGGGAACAGCCTGACTAATAATGAGAGTGGCGTCCATTTTCTTTATGAAGGATTCCGGAATTTTTATGACACTTTCGATATTTCTCTTTACGCCCGACATCTGGCCGGAGGGCTTCTGCTGTTCCTGTTTCTGGACAAGGCTCTGCTTCATCGGAATCCCGGGAAGAAATTCCTTTACCTGCGGCGGCTGCGTCGTAAGTCCGCCGGCGCCTGTCTGACTCGCCTGTTTTGCCCACGATTCAGTCTCGACGCGGGACTTTTCCACATTCGGAGTTATATCGACCTTCACTTCCGCCACATCAGGACCGAGCATTTTCTCAAGAGTTTGATTGACATATCTTTCGTATTTTTCTTCAACCTTCATCTTCTGCTCGAGAACAGCTGTGTAGTCTATATCCTGTAAAACGGGACGTTTGTTTTCCTGAGAAAAAATATTTGCAGCAACCAAAGTCAGCAGCAAAAATAAATTTACAGAAATTTTCCGCATGGTTTTATTATACATAATCAAGTTTGCTTTTTTAATACGCAATTCTCCGTATCACTGCATCGATTTTAGAAAATCGATGCCCTGTGTGGGTTCCGCAGACCTCTCTGCTTCTATTTTGTCTATAAACTGTCTGAGTTTTTCGTCCGTAGGGTCCAGCTCGACCGACTTTCTCCAGTTGGAAAGAGCCTTATCTATCTCCCCTATCGCGTAAAACGCCGAACCGATTCTCTTGTACGCGAGGGCTGAATTAGGTTCGAGAATAAGAACATCCTGCGCGAGTTTGAGCGCTTTTTCGTATTTTCCTTCGTAAAAGAAATTCAACGAATCGTAGAGTTTCTTATCGACAAGGCTCATTCCTGTCGGAAGTTCCGGCTCAGGTTCAGTAATTCCCTCTTTCTCCTTTATGGCGTTTATCAGGCCGATGACTTTCGCGTTGCCGGGGTCGAGAGTGAGAAGATATCTCAAAATTTCAAGCGCATGGTCGACTCTTCTGTCCAGATATTTTCTTGTCGCTCGGCGAATCAGTTCGTGCTCCTTGGTCGGCTTCGGTGCTTCTTTGTATTTTCCGATTATCACATCTATTCTGTCAAATTCATAAAGATAGTCGGAGTTATGTGGAGAAAGGGAAACCGCCCTGTGAAGAAAATCCTTCCCTCTGACAAAATATCCCTTATCGAAAGCGGCATGCGCTTTTAGATATTCCTGTCTCGCATCCAGTTCTCTTTTTGCGGCAATCGAAGGTCCAAAACGAACGCTGGCGGACATCCTGTGGGAAATTCCAAGGTCATGCATCGCAATGGCGTAGTCAAAGCCGATGTTTTTCCAGTTCAAACCGAAACCGAATGATTTTTCCTCGCTATCCATTCCCGCCCGCAGAGCCAGATACTTCATCGCCCAGTATTCCACGCCGAAATGGGATTCAAGACCGGGGGTCCCGGCAATTGAAACAAAATCCGCCGTGATTCCAAGGCGGTTCTTGAATTGTTTATATGCGGCGCCGAGCCGTATTGTGAAAGGAAGTTTGTCTTTGGACGGAGATATCTCGTTTTCAAAGACGTTCTGAAGATTGAGGCCTATCGACAAATTCGACATTTTAGGAACACTGTAAAGACCTGCTATATCGACGACAAAACTGGAATTCGTGTGCCATGCGAGCGTGTGTTTGAGATACCTGAAATTGGCTCCGATAGAAAAGGTTTTCAGAAGTTTTTTTCCAATGCTCATCGTCACAGCCATCTGGTCGTCGCTGAAAGTTGTGGTTCTTTCGTTCCAGATGTCGTAACCCTCGAAGCCGCCGGTGTAAAGACGAACCAAACTGAGACCGATAGCGCCGAGATTAATCATCGGCTTCACATAACTCAGAAAATCGTAACTCGTCCCCGCCCAGAGCATCGTGTGAAGCATCATCGCTTCCTGCCTTTCTATATCGCCGAGACCGGCGGGATTCCAATATGTCGCTGAGGCGTCATTCGAAACGGCCACAAAAGCCTTGCCCATCGCCAACGACCGCGCTCCGGCGCCCCACGAAAGAAATTCCCCCGGGATGCCGCCGCGGCCCTTTACGGCTTCAAGCCAGTATGAGGAAAAAAGGGTCGCCAACGCTATAAAAACAATAGCGGCGATTTCTCTCAACCCTTTCATTTTTTACTCCCCTCAAAAAAAATGGTTCAGCCCCAAGGCTGAACCATCGCCATAAACAATCCTCAAAAAATACCCGACTGCCGTCAGGCCTGCCGTAGGCAGATGAGGAACGCCTCCGGCAACCCGGCCACCCCCCGCAAAAATCCAAAATTCCTGCAAAGGGCCCGTTGGCTTTGCGTCCCCCGATTGCTCGGAGTTTGCCTTTATGGCACAGCCAATTCAGAGGCTTTTAATCCTTTTCCATTTCCCAATATAATTATAATTTGAAAACCTTGAAATGTCAACCTCACGAATTGCCTCAATACTCAAGTTTGACAGTTTGTTAAGAAGCATGATATATTACGAGAAGATAGGCGTGAAGATTTACGAGGTTTGAGAGGGAGTGAGAAAAGAAGTAAAATGGCATCCTATTCCAAAAAAAGGAGGAAAGGATGCCAAAGTTATTA
>JAGHAK010000037.1 GCA_021161565.1 Elusimicrobiota bacterium
AAATGACAATCCAAAATCCAAAATTCACATATCCCATAGGAAAAGGCAAGCAGAAACTTTTTACATTTTAATCTGTCATTTTCCATTTTTAATTTTGATTTTTCCATTTCCTTTGTCTCCATATCATTTTTTTAATTCAAAGTTCAAAATGGAAAGATGAAAAGTTGACAAGTTTAAAAGTTGATAAGGCAACTCTTTTTCCCCTTTTCACTTTTCTCTATCCTCTATTTGCTGTCCGCTTTTATATTACCCGCCGCTTACGAGAGAGCCCATCGAGAAAATCGGCAGATACATCGCAATCACAATTGAACCAACGACAACGCCGAGAAAAACGATAATCAGCGGTTCTATCATCGAAGTGAGCGCCTTTACCGCCATATCGACTTCGGTGTCGTAAAAATCGGCTATTTTTTCAAGCATAGTGTCAAGATTTCCGGTTTCTTCGCCGACTTTTATCATCTGGTTCACCATCGGCGGAAAAATTCCCGCGGCGGCAATTGGTTCGGCTATTTTTTCTCCTTCTCTGATGGATTCCCGCGCATTCAGGACCGCCTCCTCGACCGCCCAGTTTCCCGCGGTTTTTGCCACGGTTTCCATTGCCTGAAGAATCGGGACACCGCTTTTTACGAGAGTTCCGAAAGTCCGTGTGAATCTCGCGGTCGCGCCTTTAATCAGCAGGTTTCCAAGCACCGGCAATTTCAGCATCATAGGATCGATTTTTTTCCGCCCATATTCGGATTTATAGAATTTTAGCGCGCCTACCACGACGACAATTATGCCTCCGATTATAAACAAAAAATTCGCTTTCAGAAAATCGCTGACCGAAATCAAAATGGCGGTTGGGAGAGGCAGATTTTTGCCGAACGATGAAAATGTCGTCTTGAAAGCGGGAATGACAAACACCATAAGAAAGAGCGTCACACCGAAAGCGATTATAACAACGACAGCGGGATAAACCATCGCGCCTTTTATTTTGCCTTTTAGCTGGTCTGCCGCTTCCAGATAGGCGGAAAGCCGCTGAAGAATCACATCCAGAATTCCGCCAAGTTCTCCAGCCCGAGCCATATTAATATAGAGAGAGTCGAAGCAGTCGGGATATTTCGCGAGGGCGTCGGCGATTGAAGTTCCTCCTTCTATATCCTCTCTGATAGATCCCACGACTTTTTTGAAATAGGGATTTTCGATTTGCTCCTCGATAATGGACATTGCCTGAACAATGGGAACGCCAGCGTTTATCATAACCGACAGCTGCCGTGAGAAAATAACAATGTCTTTTGCCTTTGCTTTGGGTTTAAAAGGATTTATGGAATTGAGCATTTCTGTGAGAGCATTTTTCTGCGCTTCCGTTATTTCGAGAACTATGTATTTCTGAGCCCTGAGCCGCTCGACAGCAGCCCTCTGGTCGTTTGCCTCGAGAGTTCCCTGAAGAATGTTTCCCTTTGTGGTGCGGACTTTATAAGTAAATGTCATTTTACATTACCCCTTTCCCTATCAGACGTTTTAACTCTTCGACATCGTTCGATAGAGCAAAAATCTGCTCTTTTGTGACATATTTCTTTTTGTAGAGGTTGTAAAGCGCCTGATTTTTCGTTTGCATTCCGTATTTTCCTCCAGCCTGCATTGCGGAGGCGATTTGCTCCGTTTTTTCTTCGCGAATCATATTTCTGATGGCCGGAGTCACAAGCATCGCCTCACAGACAAGTGCCCTGCCTCCGGTTTGTTTTCTTACGAGTTCCTGGCAGAAAACCGCCTGAAGAACGAAGGACAACTGGCTTCTTATTTGCGGCTGCTGGTGCGGGGGAAAAACGTCGATTATTCGGTTTACCGACTGAACCGCGTCAGGCGTGTGCAATGTGGCGAAAACGAGGTGACCCGTTTCCGAAACGGTCAGAGCCGCTTCGATTGTTTCGAGGTCGCGCATTTCGCCGATGAGAATTATGTCAGGGTCCTGTCTCATAACGTGTTTTAGTGATGCCGCGAATGTCTCTGTGTCGGAACCGATTTCTCTCTGGGAAACAACGCATTTTTTGTGCTGATGTACATATTCGATTGGGTCTTCGACTGTGACAATATGGGATGTGCGGTGTTCGTTAAGATAGTTTATTATCGAAGCGAGTGTTGTTGATTTTCCGCAGCCCGTCGGTCCTGTCACCAGAATCAGACCAGTTCGCATTTTTACCACCTGATAAATCACAGGCGGAAGGCCCAACTCCTCGAAACTCATAAATTTGTAGGGAATCGCCCTGAGTGACGCGCAAACCGCTCCGCGTTGTCTGTAAACATTCATTCTGATTCTACCGATTCCCTTTATTCCAAAGCCGAGGTCAAGTTCGTTTGTCGCCTCGAATCTCGCTTTCTGCTTTTCGGTCAGCAGACTGTAAACGAGAGACTGTGACTGCTGAGGCGTCAGCGGTTCATAATCGAGCGCCTCTATTTCGCCGTCCACTCTTATTGTCGGCGGACACCCGTCGACAATGTGCAGGTCAGACCCCCCTTTTTCCATAAGTTCCTGAAGAAGTTTGTCAATTCCAACCATTTTTATTCTCCTGCTTCCGTGTCTGTAAAAGTGACTCTCATGACCTCTTCGAGAGTTGTTTCGCCTCTCAGAAGTTTCAGGAGAGCCGCTTCTCTCAATGTTTTCATTCCGTTTTCCCGCGCGACCTGTTTTATCAGATGTGTCGGCGCTCTTTCGAGGACGAGGTCCCTGATCCTGTCGTTTATTTCCATAACCTCATAAAGAGCTTTTCGTCCTTTATAGCCTGTATTCGAACAGTAGTCGCAACCCACACCTCTCGCCAGTTTCACTTTGGTTTTTCCGTCCACCATTTCAGGCGTTATTCCAAGGTGTTTTATTTTGTCGTATTCAATTTCGAATTCTTCTTTGCATTTCGGGCAAACCATTCTCACAAGTCGTTGAGCAATCACCATAACGACTGTCGAGGTTGTGAGGAACGGTTCGATTCCCATATTGTTGAGTCGCGTCATCGCGCCTGGCGCGTCGTTTGTGTGGAGCGTGCTGAAAACGAGGTGTCCCGTGAGGGCGGCGTTTATCGCGATTTCCGCTGTTTCTGCGTCGCGGATTTCTCCGACCATTATTATGTCGGGGTCCTGTCTGAGGAATGACCTCAGCCCTTCGGCGAATGTGAGGCCTATTTCCGAGTTTGCCTGAACCTGATTGATACCCTCAAGAACATATTCGACAGGATCCTCGATTGTGACGATGTTTACTTCCGGCTTGTTCAGTGTGGCAAGGGTTGAATACAGAGTTGTTGATTTTCCCGATCCCGTCGGTCCTGTCACCAGAACGATTCCATAAGGGATATCGATGTTTTTCTGGTAGGTTTTTAGCGAGTCCGGCTCGAATCCCAGAACTGTCAGGTCAAGTTGAAGAGATTCAGGGTCGAGAAGACGCATCACGATTTTCTCGCCGAATGCGGTTGGGAGAACCGAGACACGAAGGTCGACCTCTTTGCTCTGGACTTTTATTTTTATTCTTCCGTCCTGCGGAAGACGGTGTTCTGCAATGTCGAGTTTAGCCATAATTTTCAAACGGCTGACAAGGGCGTTCTGAAGTTTTTTTGGCGGTGCCGTCACCTCGTGGAGAACTCCGTCGATTCTGTATCGCACCCGCAGAGTTCTTTCGAACGGTTCGATATGGATATCGCTGGCTCCGGCGGAAACCGCGCCGCTCAGGATGAGGTTTACGATTTTTATGACGGGCGCGTCTTCTCCCTGCGCTTCAAGAGCGATTATGTCCGCTCCCGCGTCTTCCTCCTTGACGAGTTCCACATCTTCTTCCGCGCCTTCAGGCGCCTCGATTTCCTTGAGAATGTCCTGCATCGACCCTTTCGCTCCGTAGTATTTGTCAATCGCGTTTTTTATTTCCGCTTCGCTGGCTATTACGACTTTTATGTTTCTTCCCGTCATCATTTTCAGGTCGTCAATCGCGAAAACATTTGCGGGGTCGCTCATCGCGATTGTCAGGGTGTCGCCTTCGAGGGAGATGGGTATCAGTTTCTGATGGCGGACAATCGTTTCAGGCACCAGTTTTATCACATTTTCAGGAATGTCGCCGTATTCGTTCAGGCTAACATAGGAAACATTGCACTGTTTGCCGAGAAATGCGAGAAGGACATCCTCTGTGATAAAACCCATCGCCATAAGAATTTGCCCGAGTTTGCCGCCTCGCTCCTTCTGCTCCTGAAGCGCCATCTGAAGTTGTTCGGCTGTTATGATTCCGACTTCGACCAAAAGGTCGCCAAGTCGTTTTTTTCCTAATTTCTGTTCGGGACTATCTTTGGGCATTTTTTGCCTCCATTGCGGCCTGCAGCGCTGTAATTGCCGCCACTTTTATTATATCATTTTTAGAGCAACCGCGCGAGAGGTCGTTGCCTGGTTTTTTAAGTCCCTGGAGAATCGGGCCGACCGCAACCGCTCCAGCCAGCCGTTCCACAAGTTTATATGAAATGTTTCCGCTGTTTAAATCGGGGAAAATCAGGACATTAGCCAGACCTTTCCATTTTCCGTTTGTTTTTTTCTCCGCTATTTCAGGTATTATCGCAGCATCTGCCTGAATTTCGCCGAAAAAATCGAAATCAACTTCGGAATTTGCGAGTATTTCCGCCGCTTTGCGCACAATTTCCGCGGATTCCGATTTTGCGCTGCCCATTGTGGAAAAGGAAAGAAGCGCTACCCGCGGCTCTTCGCTGAGGAAAATTCGGCAAGAGGCTGCTGTCTGAACAGAAATTTCCGCCAGTTGCTCTGCTGTTGGCTCGGGCACAATCGCGCAGTCCGCAAAAATGAAATTTTTGTCTTTAAGAAGCATCATAAAAAAACTCGAGAGTGTTTTCACGCCATCTTTTAATCCGACGCAGCGCAGGAGCGCCCTGACCGTTTCCGCGGTGGAAGTCGAAGCGCCGCCGACAAACCCGTCAACTTCGCCGCCAGCAAGTTTCATCGCGGCATAGTAATTCGGTTTCTTTGCTATTTCAAATGCTGTCGCCCTGTCAAATTTTTTTCTGTTTTTTTCATAGAATTTTTCTGCTATTTCAGTTAAATTTTTATCATTTTCAGGCCAGACGCGCTCGATTCCTGAGATTTCTTCTTTTCGCACCAGCACGGGCGCGGCTATTTTTTGGGATATGATTTCTTTTGCCGCGGAAATCACCCTTTCATCATTTCCCTCGGGAAATATAATCCTCGCGGCGAAATCGCCTGCTTTTTGTTTCAAGTTTTCCAAAATATCGAACATTTCCAACTATATTATAGGTTGAAGGCTAATCTTTGTCAAGAGTTTCCTTATATTGAGTATTGGCTAATTTCAATTTTTCGATGAGTTTTTCGATAGAAAAAACCCCGATGTTTTGTTTTCTACCGCGAACGGTTACCGTTTTTTCTTTTATCTCGCGGTCGCCTGTTATAGCCAGATAAGGGATATGTTCATTAAGTGCTTCTTTTATTTTTTTGTTTATGCTCAAATTTCTGAAATCGCGGGAGACCCGGATTTCGCTTTTCTTCAGCTTTTCAAAAACCGACTTGGCGTAATTTGTATGTTTTTCACTTATTGGCAGGACTCTAATCTGCTGTGGCGCGAGCCACAGGGGGAAATTCGCTTTATAGTGTTCTATAAGCATCCCTGTGAATCTTTCCAGAGAACCGAATATGGCGCGATGTATCATATAGGGCGTTCTTTTGCTGCCGTCTTTGTCAATATAGAAAATTTTGAATCTTTCAGGCAGATTGAAATCGAATTGTATTGTCGAGCACTGCCACAGCCGCCCAATAGCGTCTTTGATTTTTATGTCGATTTTCGGGCCGTAAAACGCGCCTCCGCCTTCGTCGATTTCGTATGCTATTCCTTTTTTGGCGACCGCTTCTTTCAGGGATTTTTCGGCGAGTTCCCATGCCTTTAGTTCGCCTGTGTATTTTTTTTCCGGCCGCGTTGCAATATAAATTTTGAATTTGTCGAAGCCGAAACTCGCGAGAATTTTCAGAGTAAAGTCGAAAACATTTATTATTTCGCCGATAACCTGGTCTTCCGCAAGGAATATATGAGCGTCGTCTATTGTGAAGCCGCGGACTCTCAAAAGCCCGTGGAGCACTCCGCTTTTTTCGAATCTATAAACGGTTCCCAGTTCAGCCAGTCGCAGCGGCAGTTCCCTGTAAGAATGAAGTTCAGACGCGTAAATCATTATGTGCCCGGGGCAGTTCATCGGTCTCACGCGGTAGGGTTTTCCTTCGATGTCCATCTGGGAATACATAAATTCGGAGTAATTCTGAAGATGTCCCGAAATTCTGTAGAGTTCCTCGCTTGCGATATGAGGAGTTCTGACGAGTTTGTATCCGTTTAGAATATGCTGTTTTTTCCAGAAGGTTTCTATTGTGTTGAGAAGAGCCGCTCCGTCGGGATGCCAGTGTATTAGTCCTGTTCCCGCCTGAGGGTGAATGCTGAAAAGATGTTTGCCGATAATTCTGTGGTCTCTTTTTTTCGCCTCTTCCCGCATTTTCAGGAAGTCCGCAAGTTCCTGCTTTGTCGCGAAAGCGGTTCCGTAAATCCGCGTGAGCATTTTGTTTTTTTCAGAGCCCCTCCAG
The DNA here is from genome assembly GCA_021161565.1 of Elusimicrobiota bacterium. GTDB lineage: Bacteria > CG03 > CG03 > CG03 > CG03 > JAGHAK01. The sequence continues at coordinate 6,592 of JAGHAK010000037.1, forward strand.
TATGCTCCCGCGATGTCCAGAAGTTTGAAGTGTTTGAGATGAGACGAGTTTTCTATGTGAGGTCCTTTACACAGGTCGACAAAGTCTCCTAATTCATAAATGGAAACCTCCGCATCTGGAATTTCTTTTATGAGTTCGACTTTATATAGTTGGTTCCTCTTTGAAAAAAATTCAATTGCATCCTCTTTTTTCATTGTATAACGCTTAAATGGGATGGCTTCATTTATGATTTTTTCCATTTCTTTTGATATTGTTTTGAGGTCTTCGGGTTTTATCGTTTCTTTAAGGTCGAAATCATAGTAAAAACCAGTGGCAATCGAAGGGCCTATTCCGAATGCAGCGTTTTTGTAAATTTTCCGGACGGCGGCAGCCATTATGTGCGCCGCCGAATGCCTCAAAGTTTCAATAGGATAATTTTTTTCGGACATTTCTAATTTTGGGTGCGGCAGGAATCGAACCTGCGACCTCCGCCATGTCAAAGCGACACTCTAACCAACTGAGCTACGCACCCCTTGGCGTCATCCTCTGGCGCCTGCCTAATACAGATTGGGATAGCCAGGCAACTGAGATAACCGCTCCAACAATTTAAAACTTATCCTGTGGCTTGCCAAAGAGGTGGCGGTCGGATTTGCACCGACGAATGGCGGTTTTGCAGACCGCTCCCTTGCTACTTGGGTACGCCACCACCTCTTTGACGAGCAATCTATAATTTCATCTTCCGCTAACACTGCCCTTAACAAAAGCAAAATATGAGTCCTATTCCGACTTGGTCGGAACGACACCCCCGCCAAAAGGCGGGGTGCTCTACCGAACTGCTGTCGCACAACCATCCGTTTCCGAAATCGACGAAACAGAATGAGCCCGGTGCGGCTCGAACGCACGGCACCCGGCTTAAAAGGCCGGTGCTCTACCAACTGAGCTACGGGCTCAACTTAAAATTTTTTATCAAATTTTCGATATATTTTCTACTTTTTTGCTTTTTTACAAACTTTTCTTTTTTCATAGCAACCGAATATGATGGGCATTTTTCGAAATAGACCAGTTTCAATGGTCGGCGCGATTTTGTGGCATTTACTCTGCCTTGAGAATGCCTTTCAATTCGCCTCGTCAAATGATGTGTGCTTCCGATATAGTAACCATTATCTTTCTCGCTTTGCAAAATATAAACAAAACACATTTTCAAAGAACGCACGACACCCCCGCCAAAAGGCGGGGTGCTCTACCAACTGAGCTACGGGCTCGTTTCAAAAAAAAATTAAACTTTATTTTTTTGAGTTTGTCAAATTTTATTTACAAATTGGGGTTAAAGATTTAGAATAAAGCAAATTTGGAAACTGGATGTCTGACTTTGAACTTCTGATTTCCAGTTTTGGAGGCGTGGCCGAGCGGTTGATGGCACCGGTCTTGAAAACCGGAATCCGTTTGCGCGGATCAGGGGTTCGAATCCTCTCGCCTCCGAAAGAAAACAAAGCCCCGCAATTATTTGCGGGGCGCAAGGATTCGAAGACCGCAGCGTAGCGCGAGTTTGCCGAAGGAAAGGCGAGCGCAGCGAGGGGTGCCGGTTGCGATGAATAAAGAGCAACGACCGAGCCCAAAGGGCGAGGGAAAGGCACGGGCGCGAGACGGTGAGCGCCCAGGAACGGCCTGCGAAAAATTTCCGTCAGGAAATTTATTTGTAGGCGAATTCTCTCGCCTCCGAAATTATTTCAGATAGAAAATTACGGGGACTTCGTCGCAGTCGGGAAACAGGGGGCAGTTTATGCAGTCGTTCCAAACCTTTTGCGGGAGTTTTTTTCTCGAAATTTTTTCGAATCCCAGCCGGATGAAAAAATCGGGTTCTCTTGTCAGAGCAAAAACTTTGGGGATGTCCAGTTTTTTTGCTTCAGCAATGCATTTTTTTACAAGGGCTTTCCCCATTCCCTGTTTCCTGAATGTTTCTTCAACAACCAACGAGCGGACCTCGGCGATATCTTCCCAGACAATATGGAGAGCGGCAATTCCTGCGATTTTTCCGTCGATTCTGCAGATAAAAAATTCGCGGATGTGTTCGTAGATAACGCTTAGTGGCCGTGGAAGAACCACGCCGCTTGAAGCATGGCGTCGGATTATCTCATAGATTTTTCGGGCATCAGCCATTCCAGCTCGTTCAATTTTCGTTTTCATAATCAGCCTTCCGTTTTTTTCAGGAGTTTTTCCCAGTTCCTGTCAACATTTTTCTGTATCTGTTCGATGTTTTCGTCACTGATATGCCTGAACCTTCCCTGAAGTCTTATATAGTCCTTCACTGCGACAGGTTTCGGGTTTACTGTGATTTTGTATTTTTCGCCGTTTTCAATTTCGATGAGAGGAAAAACTCTGCTTTTAACGGCGAGCCGCGAAATTTTTATGGAGTCCTGGTCCTTTGATTTCCATCCTGGAGGACAGGGAGACAGCAAATGGATAAATTTTGTTCCTTTAATTGATTTTGCCTTGATGAATTTTTTTGTCAGGTCTTCAGGAAAAGCCACAGTAGCGGTGGCTATATACGGGATTCTGTGAGCAGCCATAATTTCGACAATGTCTTTTTTCTGCTCCTGTTTCGGGAATTTTACAGGCGTTGTCGTTGTCCACGCGAGATAAGGCGTTGCCGATGACCTCTGAATTCCCGTGTTCTGATACGCTTCGTTGTCGTAGCAGACATAAATTATATCGGCATTTCTTTCCGCCGTCCCTGAAAGAGCCTGAATGCCTATGTCGAAAGTTCCACCGTCTCCCGCCCAGGCGACAACAGAAGTGTGGGTGTTGCCCTGCGCCAAAAGTCCCGCTTTGACGCCTGCCGCAGTGGAAGCAGCCGCTTCGAAAGCCATATGAAAAACGGGGATCCCAGCGGAAGAATATGGGAATGGTCCGTCAATTACCGACCAGCAGCAGGCGGGGATAACAAGAATTGTGTCTCTCCCGAGTGCTTTCAGGGCGAACCTCATTGAGAGAGCCGCTCCGCACCCTGGGCAGGCGACATGTCCGGGATTTAAAATTTCCTCGTCAGATATTTTCATATTTTAACCCCCGCCAGAGGATTTCCTCTTTCGGTTTCGCGTTTTCGAAAGTGTAGTTAATCATTTCTTCGATTTGTGGAACCGTTATGTCTCTTCCGCCAAGTCCTGCGATAAAAGGGAAAATAACCGGCTGCTTTCCCATTTTCTGAATCGCTGATTTTATTTCGCTCGCGAAAATTCCTCCGGATCCGAAGGAAATATTTCTGTCAATCACAGCGACTTTTTCGCAATTTGAAAGAGCATCTCTTATTTCTGATGAAGGGAAAGGTCTGAACACCCGCACTTTCAGCAGACCGATTTTTTTCCCGGTTTTCCGCAGCTGCTCTGTGACAAATCTTGCGGTTGAAGTGATGGTCGAAGATGTGACAAGAATGACTTCGGCGTCCGAGGTTTCGATTTCCTCGATTAGCCCGTATTTCCTTTCAAAGATTTGGTTGAATTTTTCATCGGTTTCTTCAATGACTTCTTTTGCTCTTTCCATTGCCTTCTGAATTTTGTATCGCAGTTCGTAATAGTATTCCGTCGAGGAAAGCCCGCCAAACGCGTGCGGCTCTTTGGGGTCGAGTTTATACTGCGGTTTGTAAGGAGGCAGAAATTTATCTACAAGTTCCTGTGGAGGAATTTCGACAGGCTCGGTCGTATGAGAAAGGAAAAAAGCGTCAAGAACAATCATTGACGGCAAAGAAACGGTCTCGGATATTTTATACGCCTGAATTATGGAATCAAGAATTTCCTGATTGTTTTCGCAGTAAAATTGAATCCATCCTGTGTCCCTCTGCGCGAGAGAGTCGGTCTGTTCCGTCCAGATGTTCCATCCCGGAGCCATTGCTCTGTTCACATTTGCCATAACGATGGGAAGCCGCGCTCCTGCCGCCCAGTGGAGAAGTTCATGCATCAGCGCGAGTCCCTGAGACGAGGTCGCGGTGAAAGCCCTCGCCCCAGCAGCGGATGCCCCGATGCAGGATGCGAGAGCCGAATGTTCGGATTCCACTTTTATGAATTGCGCTTTCGCCTTTCCCTCGGCGCAGAGAGTTGCCAGTTCCTCGACAATCTGTGTCTGAGGAGTTATTGGATAGGCGGCGATAACCTGCGCTCGTGCAAGCATTGCTCCCCAGCTCACGGTGTGATTTCCCATCAGAAGTTTTTTCATCCCCCACCAACTCCTTTGAGAAACCTTCTCATCATATAGTTATCCTTCATTTTTTTATTTTTTGCCCCACAAAAAATATTTTCAGTTGGTGGGGGATCATTTTTTTTCAGGTTTCATCTCTATGCATTTCACTGGGCATTCCTCAGCGCAAATCCCGCAACCTTTGCAGAAATCATAGTTGATAACTGGAGCCGGCAGGTGCGCTATTTTCTCGGAAGGCGCGGCTTTTTTTGAATTAGGTTCCTTAATTACCGAAACATCCGGACAGAATTTCCAGCAGATCATACACCTTGTGCATTTTTGGTAATCAATAACGGGACGGAAACTCCGCCATTGCCCCGTCAGGTTCACTCTTGTCGTTCCGAGCGACACGGTTAGATAAGGCAAATCGCCGATTTTGTTGAATTTTATTTTCTTTTCCTTCATATTTTTACGTTTTCGTAAGTTTCTTTTGCCGCCGCGACATTCTCGTCTATTTTCACGGGCGCGTAATCGCGCACCGCTTTTTCGAGAGACGTGAATGAAACGAGGTTCGTTATTTTGGCAAACGCTCCGAGAATAACTGTGTTGACAATCGGAGTGGTTGGAGTTCCAAGTTTGTGTCTTACCGCGATTTTTGTTGCGTCGACCAGGGCGACCCTGTATTCGGGAAAATTGTAGTTCCCCGAACCGAGGTCGGAGTTTATCAGAATAAACCCGCTTCTTTTCAGACCGGATACCACGTTCACCATTTCGATGAGAGACGCATCCAGAACAATGACATGGTCTGGCTCGTATATGTTGGACCTCACAAGAATAGGCGTTTCGCCGCATCTGACAAATGCCTGAACGGGAGCGCCTCTGCGTTCGGTGCCGAACTCTGGAAAAGCCTGAACATATTTGCCTTCCAGAAACAGCGCCTCCGCGAAAATTTTGCTCGCCACTACGGAACCCTGTCCGCCTCTTCCGTGAATTCGTATTTCAATCATTTTGGAAAATTAATTCTGCACCTGCTTTTCCCTGCTTCGATTTTTATTTTTCTCCCGGCAGGTTTCGTTTCCGCTCCGTCATAAATCTCCCACACGTCCCCCTGTTTTTCGATTATAGATATTTCGAGCGGTTTTGAAAACGGGAAAATGACGCTTTGCGAAAGGCCGCGGAAACTCATCATCGGTGTGACAATAATGGCGTCAATTGATTTGCCGACAACAGGACCTCCAGCCGCGAAATTATAGGCGGTGGAACCGAGAGGAGTTGACACAATTGCCCCGTCGCCTTCCCATTCGAATGTCTTTTCCCCGCCTTTCAGGTGGCATTTTACCGTTCTCGCCACCTTTCCCGTTTTTATCACAATGTCGTTAAATGCTATGCGCGCACCGCGGAGAAACAGAGGGGCATAAGTTTCCCTTTTTATTCTGCCGCTGACTATTTTTGGGATATCTTTCGTTTTGAATCCCTTGGTCTGCGTGTTTTTTCCCATCGGAAAGAAAAAGATATCGACATCCTTATCGTAAACTTCCGGAAGCGTTTTGAGCAGCCATCCGTCCCCGCCGAGGACAAAAGCGAAATCGAATTTTCCCGCTTTCCACAGCATTTTTGATTTTTTGAGAAATTTCTTTATGCCAGGCAGCGATTTTCTGACTTTCAGTTTTTTTGTGTTCGCGAAAATTTTTATTTTCATCCCCCACCAACTCCTTTAAGAAACCTTCTCATCATATAGTTATCCTTCATTTTTTTGTTTTTTTGCCCCACAGAAAATATTTTCAGTTGGTGGGGGATCATTTTACCCTCGTGTCTTTGATTTTTGTTTTCACATTTTCCATTGTATTTTTGTAAATCCTGACTGTAGCTTTATTCATAATCGTAATGCCGGTTTCGCAGTTAAGAAAGTCGTTTCGTGTTATTTTCGCCGCGGAAACCTCCGAAATTTTTATCGCTTTGCCGCCTCTAAAAATATTGCGGGCGATGCGTGTCTGCGAAGAGTCCCTGCCGATTATTGAGAAATTGTTTTTTTCGAATCTGTTGCCGTTTATGTTTGCCTGCGAAGCATTCACGCAGGAAACTCCGCTTCCGTTTGCGGACAGGGTATTGTTTGTTATTTCTGCGGAAGACTGTTCCTGAAGCAGAACGCCGGAAACATTTTTTTCGATTTTGTTTTTTTCTATTTTCGCTTTCGCTTTTGTCCAGAGGGAAATTCCCGCCCCGTTTCCGAAAATTCTGTTTTCTGAAATGGTTGCATTTGAAATTTCCCCGCCCGCGATTCCCACATTGTTTCCCGTTATCGTGTTGAATGCGACAACTGGAGCCGCAGAACCTTCGCAGAAAATCCCTGCGTTTTTCGAAAAACTGATTTTTGAATTTAGAATGAGAGGTTTAGCGAAATCGGCGATTCCGATAGCGTGTCGGCAGATTTCGAAAGACGAGTTTTCTATTTCCCCCCCTGCTAAATCCCAGTAGCCGATCCCGGCAAGGTCGCAGTTTTTGATTTCACAGCCGGAAATTTTCGGAGAACCCTCTCCATAAATTCTTATCGCCACGGGGCATCCGTCCATTTTGGCGAACGAGATTTTGGCGGGATTTTTGCCGAGAAGAATAATTCCCCCTGAAGTGTCTCTTTCCTCGAAAATTATCGGTTTTTGCGCGGTCCCAATGGCGAACAATTTTCCCTCCACGAGGATTTCGATGCGGTCGTTCTGAAGAATGTTGAAAGTTCCTCCGGCTTCTTCCCGTATATAGCGGATTTGTCTGTTTGGTTTTCGGGAATAACTTATTTTTGTTCCGGGAAGAATTTTCAGAGTGGCTCGTTTTTCAACAACAACATCCCCTGTTAGTTTTACATGGCTTTTCCATACGGTATTTTTCGAAATGCTTCCTGAAAATCTTTTTGAGCAAGAAATCAGAGCAACAGACAGAAAAAGGATAGACGCAATTTTCTTCATTTTAAAATTTTAATATTTTTTGGAGCAAATGTGTAGAAGCAAAAAAATAGTGTAGGAGCAAAAAGATAGTGGCAGGCGAGAGCAGAATGAAAAATTAAAAAATAAGGAACCATCTCTAATCCCCCTTTGAAAAAGGGGGAAAATCCCGACTTGTTGGGATAGGGGGAATTTTCCCTTATCGTTGAATTGTGTAACTGCGGAAATTTGTCTATAATTTCATTGATGGCGGAGAATATTTCGAACATATCGGTCAGATTTGTGAAGGGCGTCGGCCCGAAAAACTGCGAATATCTAAAAAAACTTGGCGTAGAAACGGTTGAGGATTTGTTTTTCTATCTTCCTTTCAGGATGGAAGACCGCCGCCATCCCGTCAAAGCGTCGCAAATTCTGAAAATGGGCAATCTGAATACTCCCCTGTTTTTTGAAGGCGTGGTCAGGAAGATAAAAATAAGAAGGTCGCCCAAAAGGAGGACGCAATTTATCGAGGTTGAGGTTTTCGATTCCGAAGGCGGCGCCGTGACTCTGGTCGCTTTCAGGCAGAGAGTAAAATTCCTCGCGAGAGCCGTATCCGTAGGCAGCCGTCTCGCCGTTTTCGGCAGAGCAGAGCCGACAGCCGAAGGCCTTGTTATGTATAATTTTGATTTTGAGGTTCTGGAAAAAGGTATGCCCACGCTTTCTTTTTTCAGAATTGTCAATTTTTACAGAGTTACCAGGGGCATTTCTCTTTCTCGTTTCCGCAGGTGGATGTGGAATGCCATAAAGGTTTACGGAGAAAGAATTCCCGAATTTCTTCCGGCGAAGGTTCTCGGGAAATTTTCTCTTCCCGGAAGGTCTGCTGCGGTTTCGGGGATACACTTCCCAGACGATTTCCCATCTGCCGCCCGGGCATACAGAAGGATAAAATTCGAGGAATTTTTCATTTTCGAATGTGCTGTTGCTTTGATAAGAAACATTTTGAAAAAACGCAGAAAGCCGCACAGGTATATCTTAAAAAGAAATCTGCTGACGCGGTGGAAAAAGACGCTTCCTTTTGCTTTTACCGCGCAGCAGAAAAAAGCTATAAACGAAATATTCGACGACATGCTGGCCGAAAAACCAATGAACCGGCTCCTCCAGGGTGATGTCGGTTCGGGTAAAACCGTTGTTGCTCTCGCTGCCGCGCTTCTTGCCGCGGAAAACGGGAAACAGACTGTTTTCCTCGCCCCGACGCTTCCTCTTGCCATGCAGCACTATGAAACCGTAAAAAAACTTACTGAAGAAATCAATGTCGAAGTTGAGGTTCTGACAGGCGGAGTGAAAAAGGGGCAAAGGGAGAAAATTCTTTCGCAAATAGCCTCAGGGAAATGCGATATTGTAATCGGCACTCACGCGCTTTTGGAGGAAAATGTGAAATTCAGGGATTTGACGCTTGTGATTATAGATGAGCAGCAGAGATTTGGCGTCCATCAGAGAGCGCTGATTTCGCAAAAGGGCATAATTCCGGATATCCTTGTTCTGACTGCCACGCCGATTCCCCGCACTCTTGCCCTCGCCGTTTTTGGCGACCTCGAAAGAACGACAATCAGACAGTTGCCCCCCGGCCGGAAGCCGGTGAAAACGGTTTTTTCGACTTCGGAAGAAGCCTGGCGGATTATCAGAGGAGAGGTTGAAAAAAAACTTCAAGCGTTTATTGTATATCCGCTTATAGAGGAAAGCGACGCAGGCAGCGGGAAAGCCGCGGAAGCAGCCTATAAGGTTCTTTCGAAAGATGTTTTTCCCGATTTCAGAGTTGCTCTTTTACACGGCAGGATGCCGAGCTCCCGAAAGCAAAAAATTATGGAGGATATGGCTTCGCGTAAGATAGATATTCTGATTTCGACAACGGTCATAGAAGTCGGAATAGACATTCCGAATGCAACGGTTATGGTCATTGAAAACGCCGAGAAATTCGGGTTGAGTACCCTCCATCAGTTGCGGGGAAGAATAGGAAGAGGTAAGGCCGAATCCTGCTGTATTGTAACTTCCTCCTCGACTGATGAAATGGCGATACGGCGTCTGCGGTATTTTACGCAGTGTCACGACGGTTTCGCCCTCGCCGAGAAAGATTTGGAACTGCGAGGCGCGGGCGAGTTCTTCGGAATTGCCCAGCATGGTGCGATGGACGTGAAATTCAGTTACAACAGAACGCTTGAGGCTGGTTTTGGGGAAGTTTCCGATTTGAGAGTTATAAAGGAAGCCTGCAGGGCGGCGTTTTCGCTTGTTGGCGCGGATCCGGAATTGAAATTTTATCCCGCAGTCAGGAAAAAGGTTTATGCCCGTTTCGGCGGCAGATTACATCTTGCGAAAGTTTCCTGAAAGAGATATTATAAAAATATGGGCAAATTAATTGTTGTTTTGTTTCTTGTGTCGGCGGTATCGGCGCAGGAAATTTCGAAAACGACCTACACCGCGGTTGAATCCAGTGCGACTTTTGAATTTTCATCTTCCACGGTTCCCCCTGTGTATACTCCCTCACAAATGAGAATTTACAATGAATATCTGAAAAAAATTACATCTCCTGTTGACCTTGCACGCCGCCAGGCAGTTTATGAAATAATTCATTCGACGCTTCCGTTTGCGGTGCCGCTTCTTGAAGAGGCAATTAAGGGAAAGGGAATTTATGTCAGGAGAATGGCGATTTCTGGTCTCGGAAATTTCATCAACGGCGAATCTCTCGCCGTTTTAAGAAACTGCCTGAATGACAAGACGGCGATTATACGGGCGGACTCTGTGCGCGCGTTAGCTAATTTCCCGAAGGAAATAATCCAGCCTGATATTCTGAGAATGTTGGACGACAAAAGTTTTATTGTTATCAAAGAGGCGCTGGAAGCGGTCTCGTCTCTCGGGATTTTCGAAGCGAAGGATAAAATACTGGAATTTTTGAAAAACAGGAGTCCGATTTTGAAAGCCGCCGCTCTTGATGCTGCGGCGGAAATGAAAATCCCTGAGGCGTTGAGTTACGCGAGAAAAATCGCGCTGAAAGACAAGTCCGCTTCTGTTCGGAAAAAAGCCCTGCTCGCGGTTTCGCAGATAGGCGGTGCCGAATCGCTCGATGTCCTGAAAGACGCGCTGAAAGATTCCGACCTCGATGTTGCTCTGGAATCGGCGTTTATCCTTGCGAAAAATTTCGATCCGGCGGGGGAAAAAATCGCGGCAAAAGCGGCGGTTTCCGAAAATCCGCAGTTGCGCCTGAAAGCGGCGAAAATACTTCTTTTTTATGATGATGCCGACAGCCGCGAAACACTGAAAAAGATGCTCAAAGACCCTGACAAATCGGTCAGGGAATTTGTAAGAAATAATATGGAGGTGACGAAATGAAGAAAGTTTTTTGCCTGTTAGTTTTAAGCGGTTTTGCCTTCGCGCAGACAGGGTTAAAGGAACAGTTTCTTATGTTGCAGAGCACATCTGTGGCAAAAAGAAGAATGGCGGCGATGCAACTTGGAAGGATGAGAAATCCCGCATCAGTCGAAGAATTGATGAAAGTGCTCGAAAAGGATTCCGATTTTGGAGTTCGCGCTCAGGCTGCGGAATCGCTCGGAAATCTTAGAAACAGGAAAGCGACGCCCGCATTGATAAAAGCGCTTGGCGATAAAAACCGCAATGTTCGCGCCGCAGTGATTGTGGCGTTTGGCTATCTGCGGGATAAATCGGCAGTGGAGCCGCTTATGAATTATTACAAAAGCGAGGACGACCTCGGATTGAGAATTTCTGCTTTGAATGTTCTCGGAGTGCTTGGAGACGAGAAAGCGCTACCACTGATGATAGAGTCGTTGAAAGATAAAAATTCCCGCATCAGAACCATCGCGGCTCAGGCTCTTGGCAGATTGAGAAATCCGAAGGCGACGAAACCTCTCCTTGAGGCGACAAGGGATTCGGATAAAAATGTTCGGCTTTATGCTGTGAGGTCTCTCGGCGAAGTCGGGAACAAGGAAGTCGTTAAAGACCTCGAAAAATTAATCGAAAAGGAGAAAAACAACTCTGTAAAAATAGAGTTTGCCCGTTCCCTTGGTCGACTCGGAAGCGCTGCGGGGTTTGGTGTGGCTCTTGAAGCCGCGAAATCGAGCGACAAAAATATAAAGAAAAGCGGTATAAGGGCGCTTGCAGCCATAGGCAAAGTTACCGATGAGGTGAAAAACATTATCCTTGAGGCGTATAAGAGCAAAGACAGGGTAATGAAAAGAGAAGCGCAGCTTGCCGCTTCGTTGCTGAAGATAAAACTTCCCAAGCCCGAAAAGAAAAAGGCCCCTGCCAAAAAAGGCAAAAAACCAGGCAGTAAGTAGTAAGTAGTGAGTGGTAAGTAGCACAAGGTTTTTTCCAGCCTTGTAACAGTAACTACTGCGTCGAGAATAAAATTTTTCGTTGCTACTTCTATCACTTTGTTGCCTTGCCAGCTTATCGCCTTGTTGGTGTAAATTAACCCATTTTTTTCAATAGAATTGAAAAAAATGCCCATAGGGCCGCCCTTTTGAGATGAAAAATAAAAAAATATGCGGAAAATTATGAATAACAAAAAAATGAAAATAAAAAATGAAAGATATTG
>JAGHAK010000091.1 GCA_021161565.1 Elusimicrobiota bacterium
AAAACGAATGTTGATAAAGTATAGTAAATTTTGTAGAATTTTCAAAATCGATTATCCCGCAACTGTCGACAGGGGCAGACGGAGAAATCACAGGAGGCATTATGTCCGAGAAAAAAATCTTTTTGGGGAAAAATGGCGATAACTAATTTCAGAAAATTTCTGCCGGAAATAAGAAAACAGAGCGTTTTTTTATCCACGCTGGGCGAAAGCGAAAAAAACAGAATTCTTATGAAAATAGCCTCTAATCTGATTTCCTCCCAAAAACGCATATTGAAAGCTAACAGAAAAGACCTCAACGAGGCGCGCAAAAAAGGAAAATCATCCGCATTCATCGACCGGCTCGCTCTTGACGAAAACAGAATACGGGATATGGCGAAGGGCGTGCGGGAGATAGCGCGACTAAAATCGGGAATAGGCGAAACAATCGGGAAATGGCGCAGGCCCAACGGTTTGACAATCCGGAAAATGCGGGTTCCCATCGGTGTGCTGCTTATAATTTACGAATCCCGCCCGAATGTGACAAGCGACGCGGCGGCGCTTGCTCTCAAATCGGGAAATGCCGCGGTTCTGCGCGGCGGTTCTGACGCTGTCCATTCAAACACTGCGATTTTCAAGGCAATAAAGAAATCACTTCCAGCAAAAATCAAAAACGCCGTTTATTTTGTAAACATTCCCCGCGACAAAGTCAGCGAACTTCTCAAAATGCGCGATTTCATCGATGTCGTAATACCAAGGGGGGGAGAAAACCTGATAAACGCCGTGGTCGAAAATTCTGCGATTCCCATCCTTTATCACGGAAAAGGAGTCTGCAACCTCTACATTCACGAAAAAGCCGACCTGAAAATGGCTGTTAAAATCGCGTTGAACGCGAAGGTCCAAAGACCCGGGGTCTGTAACGCCATCGAAAATCTGCTTGTGGATAGAAAAATCGCCAAAAAATTTCTTCCGATGATTTACGATGCGTTCCGGAAAGAAAACGTGGAAATGCGCGGCGACGCCGAAACGAAGAAAATTTTGAAAAATATAAAGAGGGCGACAAACTCGGACTGGAATACGGAATATCTCGAAAAAATAATTTCGATAAAAAGCGTGAAAAATATTTCCGAAGCGGTAAGTTTCATAAACATCTATGGTTCCCGTCACTCCGAAGCGATCGTAACGCAGGACAAGACGGCGGCGGCGATATTTCTATCGATGGTGGATGCCGCCTGCGTCTATCACAACGCTTCGACAAGATTCACGGACGGCGGGCAGTTCGGAATGGGCGCCGAAATTGGCATCTCGAATCAAAAACTTCACGCGAGAGGCCCGGTCGGGATAAAGGAACTTACAACCTACAAATATGTCATACAAGGCAGCGGGCAAATTAGAAAATGATCGGTCTTTTCGGGGGTTGCTTCAATCCGCCTCACATAGGACATCTCGTTATAGCCCAGCAGGCTATGTTCGAACTGGATTTGAAGAAAGTCATCTTTATCCCTTCGGGAACGCCGCCGCACAAAAAAGTCCCGAAAGTTTCCGCCGAAGCGCGATTCAAAATGACGATTCTCGCGACAAGTTCCAATTCCGATTTCGACACAAGCGACTGGGAAATAAAGAAAAGCGAAAAAACCTTCACAATTGACGCTCTCAAACATTTCAAAAACATACTGAAGGACGACATCGTTTTTATTATGGGAAGCGATTCCCTCGCGGACATAAAGACGTGGAAAAATTATGAAGCAATCCTTTCGCAGTTCCAGATAGCGGCGGGAAAAAGACCCGGCGCCGATTTCCAGCAGATAGACGACGAAATTCTGACAAAGGTAAAACTTCTCGAAAATCCGGAAATTCCCATTTCCTCGACTCTTGTGCGAGACAGAATTTCGAAAGGGATGCCGTACCGTTATCTCGTCGGGGACAGGGTATACAAATTTATCGAGGCGATGGGCTTTTACAGATGAAAAAGATACTCGCTTCTCTGATTTTGCTGATTGCCCTGGCCGTCTCTGTTATTCAGAACAAAAGCGGCCTGTTCAAAAAAATCGCAAAAGGAGAACGAATAAATCTCCTTCTGGTGGGAGCCGACCATGTTCGAGGCGGCTCGCATGCCGATGTGGTTCTGTGGGTGAGCTATCAGCCGCAGACAAAATTCATCGATGTCGTTTCTATCCCGCGTGACGCTCTGATAAAATGGGACAGGTGGATTCCGAGAAAACTCGGGGAAATTCTGTATTTGAAAACAAAAAGATTTGGAATGTCGAAAGGACTTAAAATTTTCAAGCGAGAACTCGAAAATTTTCTGGGCGTAAATTTCGACTATTATTCTGTGGTCACATTCGAAGCGTTTGTCCACTTCATCGACGCCATAGGGGCTATTCCCGTAAAGATAGAAACGCCTATGAACTACGACGACAACTGGGGAAATCTCCACATCCACTTCGAACCCGGATATTACGAACTCAGCGGAAAGGACGCTTTGAAATACATCCGCTACAGAAACACGCCCCTCGGCGATCTCGGAAGGATGAAGCGTCAGCAGAAATTTCTGCGGGGCCTAATATCGCGGATTATATCCATCCAAACGGTCCTGAATATCCCGAAATTCACAAAAATTTACAAGGAGGATATCCTTACAAACATAGACATATTCGATGTTCTGACGATTGCGGACACTTTCAGAACGATAGACCCGACGCGGCAGAGATATCAGATTCTTCCGGGAATTCCCCAGAAAATCTTTTCGAAAGACGTCTGGCGAATCGACAAAACGGCTTGCGCCACGATAGTCAAAACCGTGGAGAACTCCAAAACCGAAATGTGGCCGAGAAACAAAATAAAACCCTTTATCATAAAAAAAAGCCCAAGCACTCTCGAAGGAGTTGTCGCTGAGGTATTCAACGCCACAAACAGGCGGGGAATCGCGGAAAAACTTTCAAAGAAACTGAGGGAATACGGCTGCGATGTCGTGCTGTGGGGAAACTGGGGAAGCCGGAAAAAACACACGGAAATAATATCCAGAACAGGCAATCTCCCCAAGGCAATGCGCGTGGCGAAAGTGATGGGATGCAACCACATTACAACCGCCATCGATACCGGCAGAATGGTGGATGTATCGATTGTCGTCGGCGGAGATTTTCCAAAAATATCGGATGAATACAGATAATTTTCTCAAATTCGCGAAGAACGAAGCGGAAAAGATGAAAGCGGAAAACCTGCTCGTTCTGGATGTGCGCGCATTTCCCACCTGCGGAGAATTTTATCTGCTGATGACGGCTACATCGCCAGCCCACATAAACGCTCTCGTGAAGACGCTGACGAAAAAAATCAAGGAAGTGAAGGCGAGAAAATACCGCATCGAGGGTCTCCTCGCAAAAAAATGGGTTTTAATCGACTGCAGCGATGTGATAATTCACATATTCACGAAAGAAGCAAGAACTTTTTATAATATTGAACGGCTGTGGGAAAGGGAAAAAGACGAAGAGAAGGAGGAATAATTAAAATGGAAAAATTGCTTGATGTAATTGTAAAGGACCTCACAGAAAACTTTGACGATATCGTGGCGGCGGTTCTTTTTGGAAGCGCCTGCGACGAAACTTACGAAAAAGGAAAATCCGACATAAATGTTTGCGTCGTCAAAAAGGAAATCGACCCTCCAGACCTGAAAACAGCGAGGCGGATTTGCAAAAACCTGAAGCGAAAAGATGTGTCATTTCTTTTCCTTACCGAGCGACACATCGACACATCCGCCGACAGTTATCCGCTCGAACTGCTCGATATCCAGCAGAGACACAGGCTGCTGCTCGGAGAAAATATTTTTGAAAATCTCGAATTCAAAAACGAGGATATTCGTCTTCAGTGCGAGCGGCAGATTAAAGGGCTGCGAATTCACCTTTACAGGATTTACATAAAAGGTTTGAATCCGAAAAAAATGACAGATATAGCGAAATCGGCTTTGAAGACAATCGCGTTCTGCATGAAAGGTATGCTTTTTACATCCGGAATAGCGCTTTTCTCAAATCCCATCAGCGAAGTCATCGGAAAATTCGGGGAAATTTTTTCTTTTGACTGCGGCATTTTTTCAGAGGTCGCGAAAGCGCGCAGAATATCGGAGGACTTCTTCCTCGATTTTATCGAAAAGGTCGAGCAACTCGGAATTCTGACAGACAGGGCGAAATGAGAGAGGCTCTTTATTACGAAACGGGCGAAAAGGGAAATACGGTTTGCGAATTGTGCCCCAACAGGTGCGAAATAGCGCGGGGGAAAAGGGGCATTTGCGGCATAAGGCAAAATGAAAACGGAAAACTTTTTTCCTTAACTTACGGGAAAATCTCCTCAATAAACTTCGACCCAATCGAGAAAAAACCTCTTTATCATTTTTATCCGGGCAGAAGCATTCTTTCAATCGGTTCCGTCGGCTGCAATTTCAGGTGTCCGTGGTGCCAGAATTTTGAAATTTCGCAAACTTCATTCGACGGTGACGCGCTAAGGGAAACCGCCCCCGAAGCGCTGATTCAACTTGCCAGAACCTACGATTCCCCGGGAATCGCTTACACATACAACGAACCGCTGATAAACTACGAATTTCTCTACGACTGCTCGAAGGAATTTCATAAAAACGGGCTGAAAAATGTAATTGTGTCGAATGGATACATCTGCGAGAAACCTTTCGCGAATCTCATTCCTTTTATCGACGCGGCAAACATCGACATAAAGTTTTTCAACGATTCCGGCTACAGGAAATATACAGGCGGTAAACTCGGCGATATTCTCAGAAGCGTGGAAATGCTCCACAAAGCGAAAAAACACATTGAACTGACTCTGTGTCTGATTCCCGGCTTAAACGATTCAAAAGCGGAATTTTCCGACTTTGTGGACTGGGTCTGGGCGCTGTCGCCGGATATACCACTGCATCTGTCCAGATATTTTCCCGCCTATAAATTCCACCGGTATCCGACGCCGCTAAAAACAATGCATTCTCTGAGAGATATTGCCATAAAAAAACTGAATTATGTTTATCTCGGAAATGTATTTGAGGAAAGCAATACCTACTGTCCAAAATGCAAAACCGTTCTCATACGGAGAAAGGGCTATCTGGTGGAAAAAGAAAATCTAAAAGACGGGATTTGCCAGAACTGCGGTGAAATTCTTCCTTTTATTTTTTAGTTTTCTCTTCGCATCCTGCGGCGGGGAAAAATTTGCGACAAAAAGATTTTTCTATTTCGGCACATACATCGATGTGACTTTGCCTGCGAAAACCGATGGCGAAGTTTTCGACAAAATAGAAAACGAAATAAAAAGGTGCGATAATCTGCTCAACATAAAAACCGGTCTGGCCGCCGAGTTGAACCGCAAAGGCAGTCTGAAAAACAGGGAACTCGGCAACCTCATAGAAGTCTGCAGGGAGGCAAACAGGAATACAAATGGTCTGTTTGACTTAACGGTCGAACCGGTTCTGAAACTCTGGGGCTTTTCGCCCGAAAGCGAAACAAAAAAAGTTCCGACAGAAAAAGAACTGGCAGACGCTTTGCAGGAAGAGGGAATGGGAAAGATAAAAATCAGAAACGGCGAAATTTTCACAAACGGCGCAACTCTGAACTTCGGCGGAGTCGGGAAAGGGTATCTCCTTTCGCGGATAGAGATCATTCTCAAAAAAGAAAAAATCGAAAACGCCCTGATTGACGCCGGCGGCGACATACTCGCCATCGGAAAACGCGGCAGAAAAGCGTGGAAAATCGGCGTAAAAAATCCCACCGGCAGCGGAATCCTCTGTATTCTTTCCCTCTCGAATCTGTCCGTTTCGACAAGCGGAGATTATGAAAATTTTTTTGAGACAAAAGGGAAAAAATATTCCCACATCATAAATCCGAAAACGGGCAAAACCGCGCAAGAACATCAAGTAACCGTCATTTCCCCCGACCCCGTAGTGGCGGACATTTATTCAACCGCTTTTATGCTGATGAAGCCGGAAAAAGCGGTGGAACTCGCGGACAAAATGAAAATGGGCGTTCTGATTGTCAATAAAAGCGGGAAAATATTCAAGAATAAAATTTTCCAAAGTTCTTCCAGCCTGTAACTGCCGGGCGCTCCTTCTAAACCCTATCCGCTAAATCACTTTCTGCCTTCAAGTTTCGGAATGTTGTTTTTTATCTTTGACTTGTTTATCAGAACATTCATCCAGTCGTAATATATAAGCGACCTTTTCTCGCTTAGTAAATCGTTGGCGAAATCCTTCTTTTTCTCCTCGAGATTCTCGCCCGGAAATCTCGCGGAAAATTCCATCCTCAGTTCAAACGGGGTGATTTTCGCCGACTCGAGAACAATGTCCCTCAGAAACTGGCGGGCAACGGATTTCCTGATTTCCTCTTCAAACTCGTAAACCGGCATTCTGTAATACATAGCAAGCGCCCTTTTGTAAACGGATTCATTGAATTTTCCGTCGACCTGAAAAGTTTTCATAGACATAATGGCGTTTGCCACGATATCGTCGGAAACCTTCACTCCGAATTTCTTCGCCTGCTGATAAATCAACTGCTCCTGAACGAGACGGGCAATCACACTCTGTTTTATTCGCGAAACTTCCTTATCGGTCAATTCCTTTTCAGATGAATCTCTCGCGTTGTTAAGGGCGCGGGAAAATGTTCTGTAATACTCACTGTATGGTATGGAATCCGAGTTTATTCTTAAAGCGACAGTCGCTTTTCTCTGGTAATTCATAAAAAAGATGCCCGCGATAAAAATCACGGCTATAACAAAAAGAATTTCTTTCGCTTTTTTTCTCATAAACTCAATCATTTTGAAATTCCTCCATCAATTTTGTATTATAGCAATAAAATGCGGACAAACAAAATCTTTAGACAAATTTCGGCGGCGGGTTTCCTTATCATTATCGCCGGATGCGGCGGAATGCGGAATGTCATAAAACAAGCGACTCCGAAAATCGACTACTGGGCAATAAGGCGGGAAAAAATTCCCGCTGAGAAAAAAAACAAAATAACGAAAACGCTTTACTCGGTTCTTTTAAAGGCTCGCAACTCTCCAACAATGGACGCTTTCGGCATAGGCACTATGAAAGAATCGATTATGATTCTGGACAATCCCCACGACGCCGCGCCTGCCATCGTTTCCGCAATTGAAGAAAAAGGAATATGGAAAAAATTTGCCGGCGAAAAAGCGTACTGGAAATTCAAATTCTGGTGCGTGGACATCGCCGGCTATCTGAAAGAAAAGAAAATCGCTTCCTTGCTTTACGAAATTGCCGATGATAAAACCGAAAAAAAAGAAATCCGGAATCGAGCGATAATTTCTCTTTCCCAGATGAAACAGAAAAACTTCTTAAGAAAACTATTTGAAACAACACATGAAGACTATCTGCGCGAAGAAATCGCAAGGGCGATTCTGAAAATCAGCCGATAAAACCGCAGTTACTCTTCCACAGGCGGGCGTTGGTCATTCTGTCCGCCATGATGGGCTTTTTCCATAGAGACATTACCTTCGAAATATGCCCCTTCGTTTATCGAAATCTGCGCGGTTTTTATATCGCCTTTTACTTTGGCGTCTTCCATCAGTTCGATCGATATAAAAGCATGCACATTTCCCGCAATTTCCCCGCTGACAATTATGGTCTGCGCCGTGACATCGCCGATAACCCTGCCGTTTTCGCCGACAATTACGGAGTCGGCTTGTTCGATGCCGCCGTTGATTATCCCGTCGACTTTCAGCGATCCCTTTGTCGAAACTTTCCCCGTTATTACGCTTTGATGCCCGACGACTGTTTCGATTCTTCCAATTTTTTTCTCGACTTTTTTTGAACCAAACATCAGAAACTCCTGTTTACAAAAT
>JAGHAK010000131.1 GCA_021161565.1 Elusimicrobiota bacterium
AAAAGTGAAAAAGTTGAAAAGGGTAAAAGTAGAAAGGGTAAAAGAACCCCCTACTTAATCTCCCCCCTGGAAGGGGGGAGAAAGAAAGGGGGGATTTTGCCTTATCAACTTGTCAACTTATTAACTTGCCACTTTGTCATTTTGGATTTTGCCTGCCCGCCATTGGCTTCGCCTTCAGGCGAAAGCAGGCGGGCGATTTGCATTTCAAATTTGCTAATATTATATAACATGGTTGAAGGTCGCAGAATTCCTATAGCAAAACTTCAATGATGATTTATTTTATTTTTATTTCAGTTTTTGCCGCAGCGTTTCTGTTTGTGCTGGGTTTTGCGTCGGGGAAAAGCGAAATGGACATTTCCGAACGGCTCGAAATAAAGAAGCGGAAGGAAATAAAAAAGCAGGCTCTTTCTATCGGCAAAGCCCTCACCGGAGCGATTACCGCGCAGGTTGCGAAAATAAAATTTCCGTTTCTGGAAAGTTACAGGGCCGACATCAAAAAGAAACTCAATCAGGCGGGCAATCCCGCGGACCTGTCTCCCGATGGATTTATTACGCTCATTTTAATAAGTGTCATTGGGATGATTGTGATGGAAATTCTGTTTGTGAAAAAAATCAATATCGTCGCTTTTGGCGTTGCGGGTTTTCTCGGATATTTTCTGCCGACAGTATCGCTGAAAAATATGATTACGAAAAGGCACCACTCGATAATGAGAGAACTGCCTAATGTTCTTGATTTGCTGACTCTTTCGATGGAGGCGGGAATCGATTTCAACGCCGCAGTAAATAAGGTTGTCGCGAAATCCGAAAAAACACCTCTCGTCGAGGAGTTGTCCCTGATGCAGCAGGGGATGCGTCTCGGCCAATCGCGCCGTGCCGCGCTCAAGGATATGGCTGACCGCGTTTTGCTCGATTCACTCGCTTCTGTCGTGGCGGCGATAATACAGGCGGACAATCTCGGCGCTAGTTTAGGTCCTGTGTTGAGGGTGCAATCGGAACAGATGAGAGTCGAGCGTTTTCAACTGGCGGAAAAACTCGCCCATCAGGCGCCGGTGAAGATGCTTTTTCCGCTGATGTTTTTCATTTTCCCGTCGATTGTGATAATGCTTTTCGGGCCGCTGGCGCTTAAATTTATGTCGGGAGTTTTTGAGGGGGTGTTTTAGAATGGCGGAAGAAAAAGAAAGAAGAATCAGTCCTCCGAAAATAGGCATTGTTTCGAGTTTGATAATAAAAGCGATTGTGTTTTTTGTGATACTCCTTGGCGTTATTTCTTTTTTTATTTTCAATTACCAGAAAAATTTCATCGAGAGAATGATTATGGACAAAAACGCGATGCTCACAAGAACTTACGCGGCGTTTATGTCGGATGCGAAGCAGATGGGAGACGACCTTGTTATTATCGACTATATCGAACGGCTCAAGCGTATTCCGACAATCAGATATGTTCTTGTTCTCGACCAACGCAGCAAGGTCCTTTTCCATTCCGATATGAGAGAGGTCGGCAAAACCTATCAGGACGCCGTTTCCCTGAAAACCGTCGCATCCGAAGAGGAGGAGAGACAGAAAGTGAAATACGAAGGGGAAACCGTGCTCGATTTTTCGGCGCCGATTACCGTAAGCCACAAAAAGGTTGCCACTCTTCGGATAGGTTTTTCCACTTCCAACATTGATGCCGCAACGGAGGATATGAAAGAAAACATAACGGCCATAGCGATTGCGGGAATTGTCGTTGTGATTGTGGGATCCTTTGTTATGAACTCGGGCATAGGCTACGGAATCAGCCAGTTGAAGCAGACGGCGAAGGAAATATCCCGCGGAGAACTGCCCGAAAAGATAGAAGTGAAAGGCAGCGGCGAAATAGGATATCTCGCAAGGGTTCTCGAAAGAATGTTTGCCAGAATTAGACAGAATTTCAACCAGATAGAGGAGCAGAAGAAAGAGACGAAAAGGAATTACGATTTTTTTATACAGAATATTTGCGAGTATTTTAAAAACGGAGTGATAGCGATGGACGATAACAACAGGATTATTTACGCTAACGAAATTGCCGCTCGCATTGTCGGTTTTCCCGTTATGAGCTGCCTCGGAAAGCATATGCTGGAAATAATAAAAAACGCCGAACTGATAGAGTTTATAAATTTTGCTTCGCAAAAACCGAATACTCTGAACGAAAAGGAAATTATTTCGCTGAATTGTTCCGCCTGCGTGAAAGTCGTAAAGGAACTTGAAGGCGGTCGCCAGATCGGCGTGATTATGGAATTGAAGGGTATGGAATAAAAAAATTGGCTTGTTCGTTTTCAAAGAAATTTATTCTCACTTTTTTTGTCGTTTTCGCGTTCTGCGGGGAGATTTCCGCCGGGCTTTGGGGGAGTTCCGAAGACGCAGGTTCGATTGACGATTTTCTGGCCTCCGGCGTCGGCGCGCGAAATCTCGCGATGGGAAGAGTCGGCGCGGCTCTTCACGGGGGCAGCGAATCGGCTTACTGGAATCCCGCCTCCCTCGCTTCGCTTTCCTATTACGGGACTTCGTTTATGTATAACCGGCTTTTTTTCGCCACAGACGAATTTTTCGCAGGGGCACTGATTCCCACGCAGTGGTGGGGCAACTTCGCTGTTTCGGTGGTTCGGCTTTCCGTAAATGATGTGGATGGCTGGGACAGCCAGAATCTATCGACGGGGAAAATCGGCAATGAGAAATCGGCTTATTTTGTGTCCTATGGGAATTCGGGCTACGGAAGTCCGCTGGAACTCGGAGCGAGTTTCAAAATTTCCCGGATTCGCGTGGGCGATTTTTCCGATTCCGGCGGCGGTTTCGACGCGGGGATGATTTACAACTTTATAAATCCCGAATGTTCCATTGGGGTGTGTGTCCGGAATGTTTTCGGCCCCGTCGTGAATCTTGCGGGTTCGAGAGAGGCTTTTCCCTTTTCAGTCCGTCTGGGCGGAGCGGTTAAAAAAAATTATTTTCTCGGCGCCTGCGATATTGATTTTGCTTCCGGAATGTCCCCAAAATTGTCTCTGGGAGTCGAGTTTTCCAAATTTGCGCCCGCGAGTTTGAGGCTGGGTCTAAATGAGACGGAAATAAGTTTTGGTTTCGGATATAAAATGAAAAAATTTTCTCTCGATTATGCGGTTGCCTATCATAATGCGTGGGACGCCCCGCTGGGCATTTCGCAGCGTTTTGGAATAAGTTACAGAATTTCGGAGGAAGTTCAGAAATTCAAGTCGGGCGCGAACAAAACATCCGTCAAAATGTTCAAAAAAGCGAGAAAATTTTTCAGGAAAGGGCAGTTTTTCTACTGCGTAGACGCCATAAGGCAGACGCTTTCGATGGACAATCAGAATATTTCCGCGGCGCGACTTCTCGAGGATGTCAGGGAAAAAATGGACGACGGACTTTCCTCCGGAAAGTTTCTGAACCTCGAGGATATCGCTTACGCCCGCGCGGTGCTGTGCTATATCCGCGACGACCCCTATGCCGCCATAAATCAGTTGAGGCAGGTTGTGAATGTCGACCCGTCGAGAAAGGAAGCGAAGAATGTTTTGCGCCGGCTTGAAGACGAAATGGAGAAGCGCAGAAAAGAGGAAGCTGAGAGAAAACGCGCGGAAAAAATAAATCAGTTGCTCGACGACGGGATCTATCTTTATTCCATTGGGGAATTCAAGGACGCTTCGGCGAAATTCAAGGAAGTTCTCGAACTTGATCCCGAAAACAAGGACGCGAAGAAATATCTCGGACTTTCGGAGGATGAAATCCGCAAAGCGATTGAACGGGAAAAGCAAAAAAAGCAAAAGAAAAAACGAAAGCCAAAGCCCCGTCCCAAACCCAAAAAGAAAAAGAAGAAGCCAAAGGAAGTTTTTGAGCGCAATCCGCAAAAAGCGAATCAGTTATACAATGACGGATTGATTGAATATTCGCTCGGCAGAATCAAAAGGGCGATTTCCTACTGGGAGATGGCGCTGAAATACGATCCTGAAAACAAAAAAATAGAGAAGGCGATAAAGAATGCCAAAAAGAGAATGGAGTAGAGGAGCGTGATATGAAAAAATTTTTTTTGCTTTTCGTTTTTCTGCTGGCGAATTTAAATTTTCTTTATGCTGAAAAATCCGACGAATGGCGGTCAAAGAAACTTTATGAAGATGCCGTTTCCGATATGAGGAAGGGACTTTATCTCACTGCCTATGACAAACTTTCCGAGGCTTACTGGCTCGACCCGTTTAACGAAGCCGCTTTGAACGAAATGGATAAGATGACAAAAAAATTCAAAAAAAATCTCGCAAAGTGGGGCTATTACGATTTTATGCAGAAAGCATACGCGGAGGGTTTCCTTTATTACACCCGCGGCGAATACAAAAAAGCGATGTACGAGTGGGGAAAAATTCTGACTCTGAAGGAAAATACGGAAGTCAGAGGGTATTACGATTTCGTGAAGGATGAATTGAAAAAAGGTCTCAAACAGGGTGAAATCAAATACGGCGGCAAGGCAAAAAAAGAGAGAATAGAGAAAGAGAAAAAGAAAAAAAAGAAGCCAAAAAAGCGGAAAAAAGCGAAGCCCAAATTGCGTCCTTCCCCGCCAAAGCCTGTTTCGAAAAGCAAAAAGGTCAAAGTCAAAATCGACAAGGCAAAAGCGGAAGCATTTTACAACGAAGGTCTGAAGGAATACAGTCAGGGCTATCTGAAACTTGCGATAGCCAGCTGG
This sequence comes from Elusimicrobiota bacterium, assembly GCA_021161565.1. Lineage (GTDB taxonomy): Bacteria > CG03 > CG03 > CG03 > CG03 > JAGHAK01. The sequence goes on from JAGHAK010000131.1 coordinate 4,697, forward strand.
AAAAAAGTTCTTAAATACAATCCGAATCACTCGCGCGCGAAGAGGGCGCTGAAGAGGGCACAGACGATGCTCGAGAAAAAATGAAAGACATTTTTTTCGATATGACGGCTGTGGACTGGATTTTTGCGGTGTTTGTTGTTTTGTCTGCGGCGACGGATTTGTGGAAAAGAAAAATTTACAACTGGGCGACTTTTCCTGCCGTGATTCTGGGAATTGGGTTAAACGGAATTTATTCGGGCTGGTCGGGAATTAAATTCGCTCTGTTGGGCGTTCTGGTCGGATTTTTGATTCTGTATTTTTTTTATCTGGGCGGCGGAATCGGCGCTGGCGATGTAAAATTTCTGATGGGCATAGGCGCTTTGAAAGGCGGAATGTTTGTTTTCAAGTCGGCGCTTTGCGGAATTCTGGTTGCGGGCGCCGTCGCGATTTTTTGGATGCTGGTCAAGGGAATTTTTCTGAAAAGTTTCAAAAATGTGATTTTCCAGATGTTTTCGTCTCTTGTTTCGGGATTCAAAGTTTCGCCCCTTCCGAAGACAAAAAGTCCGACGCTTCCATTTGGATTTTATCTTGCTGTCGGGATTTTTGGATATTTCGTTTATGGGAAACTTTTTTTATGAAGGAAAAAATAAAAAGCATTTTAACGAATGCGAAAATTTCGCGGAAGTTTGCGAAGGAAGAGTGGGAAAGAAAGAAAAAGTATCTTAAATCTTTGACAATTCCTCAAAGTGCTAAAATTGTTGAAGAATTAGTTGCCGGAAGTTTGACCTGTGAAATTCTCCGCGCAAAAGATGAGATAGAAAAAAGGTTCAAAAAAAACAGATGAATAAAAAAGCAGATTGGGAAAGGTTATTAACCCAAGTTCGCCAAAATTCAAAAAAGATCCTTGTAATATAAGCATTTTGCCAAAAGTGTGGTCACTACCGATTGAGTGATTTCACTATTATATTTCCCTCTATTTTTCTTCGGGGCAAAGGAT
>JAGHAK010000169.1 GCA_021161565.1 Elusimicrobiota bacterium
CTTGTTCAGGTAAAACCCGCCGTTGGAGATTATTACAAGACCTGCGATTACGGCGATATTATAGAAGTGAACGCCGCGCTGCTTCAGCCGATGAAAAAAAGCAATCCGGGAGCGTTCGATTACGCGCAGTATCTTAAATCGATGTGGGGAATTTACGGCTGTATGTATCCGCGGTCTCCCGACCAGATAAGAAAAATCGGCGAAAATCCGGGCTGGCTTCTGAAATTTGCGCTGGAACTGAAAAAGAAAATGATTTGCGTGATAAAAAAAACGATTCCCTATCCGCAGTCGGCTTTTCTCGGCGGCGTAACGCTCGGCACGAGAGGCGGTGTGCCGCCTCAGATGAAATTCGAATTTCAGGCGACCGGTGTCGCTCATGTTCTTTCGGTTTCGGGACTTCACGCCGGTTTCATCGCAGCGCTTTTTTTCATGCTCTGTCAGTTGCTAAAAATTCCGCCAAAGCCGAGGTGGTTTGTTGTAAGCGTAGGTCTTCTGATTTTCACCCTTATAACCGGGGCCCGCCCTGCGACAATGAGGTCGGCGATAATGTATTCGATGCTTCTTTTCTTCAACACATTTGGGCTCGGGCTCAAGGCGTCGACGGCGTTGACAATTCCCGTGTCGGGCTGTCTGATTCTTTTATTCAATCCGCTTTTGCTTCCTTCCGCGAGTTTTGTCCTCTCCTACGCTGCGGTCTGGTCCCTCTGCTATCTTACGGGTCCCGTGCAGGCGTTTTTCGAAAAGTATATCCACTCGAGTTTTTTCCTTATTTTCTTTCTCTGGATTTTTCTTCTGACCGCAATCACGATTGTGGACCCGGCTCTTTTCAAGAATCCGAATTTCATTCCATTCTGTTTTTTGCTTTTTGTTTTGAGTGTTTTTCTTGGAGTCCAACTGGAAAAACTAAAGCATTTCGAAGGTCTTGCGATTAACAGAATGCCGCCTTTGGTTCACGGTCTTGTGCTGTTTTTCTACGCCCAGTTTGCGATTCAAATAGGAATGATGTTTCCTCTTTCTGCCGTTTATTTTCACCGTCTTCCGATTGCGGGCGTTTACGCCAATTTTATTGCGATCCCTTTGATAGGGCTTATTGTTATGATAGGTTTTCTCGCTGGTTTGATTGGCGCCTTTTTTTCGGCAATAGGGCTTGCTCCTGTCGGAACTTTTATTGCTTTGTGCCTGAACGCGGGAAATTACTGGCTGACAAAAGCGTTTACGGGCACGGCGCATTTTTTCTTCAGGGCGTTTCCCTATCCCTTTATGCCGACTTTCCATCTCAAGTGGCTCCTTATTTATTATTTTTCCGTTTTTCTGATTATCCTTTACAAACCCATTCTCGATTTTGTCTTCGCTTTTAAGGAAAAACTGAAATATCTTTCGAAAGAGGAAATTTATCTTCGCGGGTCTCTTCTCGTCGCCGCGATTCTTCTGTTCGTGTTTTTTTACAATGTGAAATTGAAAAAGGAAAAAACAGGGAAACTTTCCGTCGTGGCTATGGCGCTCGGTTTCGGCAACTGCGACTTGATAAAAACACCTTTGGGCAGGAGTATTTTGATTGATTCGACTCTTGCCGGAAAAGGCAATTTTAATTTCCAGAATCTCGCTGCGGCTCTTTCGTATTACCATGTCGGCAGACTGGAAAGGATGGTTCTGACGAACATAAAACCTGAAAATTCCGGCAACTGCGCGGAAGTTCTTTCTTATTTCTCCCCGCGTCTTTTCGCGATTCCCTACGATGTCAAGGGTTTTCTCGCCGCAAAACCCTATCAGGATTTTCTCGATTTTCTCGGCGATGAAAGCATAAAGGAGAAATGGGATTCGGCTTATGTCAGGGAACTTTACAGAAATTACGAAAAATTGATGACGGTTAATCTGGTTGCCGCGCGCGATTTTGCGAGGCAACAGGGAATAAAAAGCGTTTTTTCCGGCAATAATGCCGTTCCTGTAAAGACCGTTTCTAAAGGTGATATTTTGTATTTCGAAAAAGTCGGGAAAGAGGAACTGGTGATAAAAGTTTTGTGGCCGCCAAAGAAATTTCTTGCCGGCACGGACGATGATCTCGCGAACAATTCCGTCGTTCTGAAACTGACTTACGGCAAGTTTTCCATGCTTTTTCCGTCGGATATAAAAAAAGACGCCCAGTATGAAATGTTGAAGGACGCCTCGGATTTGAAGAGCACTGTTCTTGTTGCTGCGTACCACGGCCATCTTGACGCGGCCTACGGGAAATGGATTGACGCGGTTTCTCCTTCGATTGTTTTGGTTCCCTATGTCTATACGAAAGGCTACAGTTTTTATGAATCGGATATAAGTCCTGTTTATGAGCATCTGGAAAAGAAGGGTGTGAAAGTCTATCGTTTTGACAGAACAGGCGCTGTGGAGATTACGACTTCCGGCAGGAAGGTTCTGATAAAGACGACGAAAAAGGCGGGTAAAGTATCTTCGGGGGAGTCTTCTTTCGAGGATTCGCTGGATGTTTTTTAGAAGGAGAAGGGGCTATAATGAAATTTTCTGATTTGCCTTTTGACGCGCAACACTCTTTCGCTCAGTTTTTTTCCGCCGCGGGCCGGCAGAATGAGTTGGAAGAATTTTTCTCGAAATTTGATTTGCCTCAGGAAAATTTTTTGCTTCTTCTCAAAGTTTTCGAAGATCTGGACCCCGGCCAATTGAAAGTCCTGTTCGCGGCGCTTCTCGGGAAAACCGTTTTCGCGGACATTGCCTCGGGCGGCGGGGCGACCGAAATTATCGCCCGGGTGGCTGCGTCGGCGATGCTTCTCGGATTTGAGCCTTCGAAAATCCTCGTTCTCGTTTCCTTCGAAAATCAGGCCGATATTATGAGGGAAAGAATAACCTTGAAATTTCCTGAACTAAAAGCGCTTGTCGAAAAAGCGGTTTTTTTCACAGCAAGCGTTTTTTTGGAAAAGGTTCTATTGGATAAGATAGACGGCGAAAGCCCGCTTGTCAGACTCGGAATGACGGATGATTTCAGGTATTCGTCGAGGTGGCTTGACATTCTCGCCGAAACCCGGAACGGAATAGACAGGTCTCTGCCGCTGTGGGTGATTTTAAGCAGAAAAATTACCGGAAAGACTCCCGCCGGATTCAGTCATCTTGAACACGAAGTAGAAGAAATATTCAGGACTTACGAAGTGGCGCTCGAAAATCAGAAGATTTTCGATAGAATCGGAGTCTGCAAACTAATAAGAAGATTTGCTCTTGAAAATTCGCCGATGTTCGAAAAGCATTTCGCGAAGTACAAATTTGTTTTTGTCGATGACGCGCAGAGATTCGTTAAGGAAGAGTGGGAAGTCATCAGGCTTTTTTCGGTTCGCAGGACGCTCGCCGCGGCCGGCGACTTCGGCGCGACTTTTTATAAACCTTCGGATATCAAATTCGATTCCCGGGCGGAAAGATTCGTTTTTAACAAAACTTTCCGCCACACGCCCGAAGTGACGGAGTGCCTCAATAAGATTTCCTCGCGGCAGATCATAACGGATATTCCTTCGGATAAACCCGGTTTTGTTTATTACGAAGCCGGCGATGAGGAAGACGAACTCGAATTCATCGCATTTCAGGCGAAAAATCTTATCGGAGAGGGAATTCCTGCATCAAGTATCGGGGTGGTTTATCGCGGCGAAAAATTCCCGAAGGATTTCCGCCCTGTGGCGATCAAGTTCGGCTTGAACTGCATGGAGTATCCCGGCGCGGGAATGGTTCTTCCCTTCGCGCAGAAAATAGCGGATATTCTCGATGGAAGTCCCTTTACCCCCACGATGGAACTTCTAAAAAAGACTCTGCCTGCCGAAGAATTCGGCAGGGTGAAAAACTGGTTCGAGAAGAGGTTGAGGTATTTCGGGCCTTACGACGCGATTTCGGACAGAAATAAAATTGTCGCGCAGGATTTGCGGAAAATGAGGGAGAGAAAGGATATTTCTCTGAAACTTGTCGCCGGCTATTTTGCCAAGGCTTATCAGTTTGATGTGCTTTTTGTCCCACAGTTCGAGGTGGCGGAGTATCCAGCCGTGCTCAAAGGGCTTTTTTACACGCTTGTTTCCCGCGCCCGCAGGGGAGTCTTTCTTACGCGACCCATAGCCCGCGAACCGCGGTTTTACTGGCAGAAAAAGTTGGAAACCTTGCCTTCGCCGCTGCTTGAATTTCTTCCGAAAAACGCGGAAAAAAGTCTCGCCGGCGGCGGGTTATCGAGAATTTTGAGGAAAATTTTCTAATGTATGTAGCGCGGTATAAAAAATTCAAAAAAGAACAGGAAAGGGCGAGAAAGAAAATCATTGCCGCTTCACGGGTTGTCCATCCTGTCGTTTTCCTGACAACGATTGCCGCCGTTGTGGCAAGCGTTTATGTTATTGTCTGGAAAGTGAAATTCGAATTTCTCGATAAATCCCGTCCGCTTTTTTCTATGAAACTGCTCGATGTCGGTCAGGGCTCGTCGCTGTTGATAAAAACGCCTTCCGGAAAAACCGTTCTTGTGGATGCGGGACCTCCGGTGCCGAAAAACGAAAAGGAAGCCGGAGACTACTGCCTGACCGTCGGAGAAAATGTCTGGAAGACGGTAATTCTGAAGGAATTGAAAAAGGAGAAAATAGACAAAATCGATTATATGATAATCACTTCTCCTTTCCCGAATTACTGCGGCGGGCTGAAGGAAATTTTTGCCGATGGATTTCCGGTGGGAAAATTTTACGCTTCGGACGAGTATTTTCCAGGCCCCAGATTTATTCTCTTTAGGAATTTGAGGGAACAGGCGAAAAAGAGCGGGTTGTTTGTGAAGATTTCCGCAGGAGATTTGATTCTGAACGAAGACGTGGCGATACAGGCGCTTTCTCCAATTATGGATTATTCGGGTTTCGAGGAATTCCCCAAAAACGCTTCGGTAATTCTGCGCGTTGTTTACGGGAATGTTGCCTTTGTTTACGGCTCCAACGCGGGCAACGCGGCGCTGAATCATGTCACTTCATATGACGGACTCAGGTCGGATGTTCTCATAGCGCCGAACTATTCTTCGGCGGATTCTTTTTCGCTTACTTTTCTCAGGAAGGTTTCTCCGAAGTTTTGTCTCATTTCCGCGGGTATCGGGAACAAGGAAGATTTGCCCGACTCGAAAATTCTGGCTTTTTATGACAGGGAAAAGATAAAATATTTTACTACTTCCTCGAACGGGACAATATCCGTTTTTTCAGACGGGAAAATCGTGAAGATAAAAGGAGAATATTAAAGATGCAAAATGTAAAAATCAGAATTGAAAATTGGGAATGCGAGGTGGCGGAGTGAAGGAATTTATAAGAAAAATCCTTGCTCTTTTGAAAAGCGTCGGTCCCCTCTCGTCGGCTAAAATCACGACTTATCTTTCCTGCCCGATGAGATACAAATATCAGTATCTCACGCGCAAGAAAAGCGGAGAGAAGTCGCATTATCTTTCTTTCGCCAACAGCGTTCAGGCGGCTGTTGAGGCGATTCACCGCACCGACATTTCGCAATTGGGCGAAAAGGAGATTTTCGACATCCTGAAATCGGTATGGAAAAGGGCAGGATACACAAGCAGCGCGCAGGAAGACGATTTCTGGCGGCTGGGAATGAGCATGCTTATAGATTATGCGGAGAAAAACAGGCTTTTCAAAAACAGGGTTCTGGCGACAAACGAAAATCTTTCCGGCAAATTCGCGGGTTTTCAGTTCAATCTGAGATATTCCCAGATTTCGAGAAATCCCGAAGGGAAAATCGAGATCGTTCAGTTCAAAACGGGCAAGAGATTTATGGACGCCGAGGCGCTTCGAAACGATATACAAAGCGTGATAAATTACACAATCGCGAAGAAAAAATGGGGCAAAAAATTCGGTTCCTATTTTGTGTATAATCTCTATCACGGAGTTAAGGTGAAGGTTGCTCCAGATGACAAGAACATCGAAGATATCGAGGAAATCGTGCGTTCCGTCGTAAAAAAAATGAAACTTGGGAATTTCGAACCGGAGCAGGGCCCGCTGTGTTCGTGGTGCAATTACGCTTCGATTTGCCCTGCAAGGAAAAATCTTCCCGACCCGAGAGTCTACAAAAGGGTTCTGGAGAGCAATCGTCTCGCCCTTTCCTATTCGAAGTTTTCGCTTTACAAGAACTGCCCGCGCAACTACAAGAGAATTTACATAGACAAAATCGCGACAAAACCGAGGTATTTTTTCTCGATAGGTCTGACGATTCACAAAACAATGGAGAATCTCTACACTTATGAGGGTTTCAGAAAAGAGCCGTCTCTCAAATTCCTTCTCGCCAGATACAGAAAAAACTGGGTGGCTCAGGGGTATGAAAGCGCCGAGCAGGAAAAAAAATATTTCGACGAGGGCATAAACTGGCTGAAGGAATATTATTCGAAATACGTCGTCGGCGGGAAATGGCAGAGAGCATGGAAGGTCGAGCCATATTTCGAAGTTCCTTTAAGCGGCCCGCATATAGGTTCGGGACACCTTGTCGTCGGTTTTATCGACAGAATTGAAGAAAATCCCGACGGATCTTTTACCATTTACGATTATAAGACCGACCCACTTATGAGAAGTCAGGAGGAGGTTGACAGCGACCTGCAGTTGACGGTTTATCACTGGGTTTGCGAAAAATTTTGGAATATAAAAATCAGGGATTTGGGACTGATTTTTTTCAGATTCGGGAAAATCGTCAGAACTTCCCGGACCGACGAAGACATAAGAAATATGCTCGAACTCGTTGACAAAGTCGGCGCGGAGATGCTCGAAAACACAAGGAAAATAAGAGGTCTTTCGAGAGAGGAATCTGATTCCTATTTCCCGCCGAAAATCAACAAATACTGCGGCGGCTGCGATTTTCTCGACGAATGTCCTCTCAAAGAGGAAATTCTCAAAATGGACAGGTCGAAAGTTATGAATGTTACCGACGATATTGGTGCCAGCGACGACGAGTTGGGACCCGATGAGGTCGATGCGACAAAAGAGCCGAAAAAGAAAAAATGGAAAAAATCAAAATGAAAAATGACAAATGAATCCCCCACCTGCACGCAGGCGGGGGATGTAGCGGGCGACGTAAGTCGCCAAAAAGGTGATAAAGAAAGTGAAAAGTAAAAAAGTAAAAAAGGTGAAAGAACCCCCTACTTAATCTCCCCCCTGGAAGGGGGGAGAAAGAGAGGGGGGATTTTCCCTTGTCAACTTATTAACTTGTCACTTTTAAGAGGAGGGGGAAATTATGAATAAAAATGTCCGTCGGCATCTTATCGTAAAAAAAGACCTTCAGATGAAGTTGGCGGCGATTCAGGTTTTTTCGATGCTTCTTGTGGCGGCAACTTGTCTTGTGACATACAAAATTCTGATTGATTATGTCCGCTTGAGTTTTACCACTTCCGCGCAGCTTGAGAGTTTTATCGCGAGCATATCGAGAACGCTCGCAGGGCAGTTGATTGTGCTTATCATTATAGGAATTTCGGTCAGCATTCTCGTATCAAACAAAATCGTCGGTCCTGTTTACAGGCTCGAAAAAGATATCGAAAGCATTTTGGACGATATCGAAAAAAATCTCTCGAAAAGGGTAAAAGTCAGGCGCGGCGACGAACTCCTGACGCTTGTTGACACGGTCAATAAACTTCTGGACAAATTCGAGGAAGTCACTCTTAAACACAAGGAATTGATTCTGACTCTTCGCAACCGCTTCGAGTATCTCAAAGAAAGATTCGCCGATTCTCCGGAAATGCTGAAACAGATAGAAGAGACGGAAAAAATATTACCCGATTGAGCAGGAAAAAGTTTCTTTTTCTTTTTTTTATTATCGGCGCCGCCGGTTTTTTCTGGCATAAATATCAATCGAAAATCAGAAAATTCTTTTCCCCCCGCAAAATCATTGTGATTCGGAAAGCGGCTCCAGAGAGAATTGCCTGCTACATCGGCGGAGAGGTCAAAAACCCGGGAGTTTATTATCTTCCTCCCTCCGCTCGTCTGGAAGACCTGCTTGAAAAAGCGGGGGGATTAACGAAGAAAGCAGACAGAGATAAAATCAGCCCCGCCCTGCGTCTTTTCGACCGCCAGTCGGTTTATATTCCCAAGAGACCTTTTATCGGTTTTGGCAGAGCGCCCGAAAAAACTTATTTTGACAAACCGGTCGAAGTTGTTGAGGAAAATTAACCCAGCCCATTTTACAGATGAAAAAGGTTCATTAGATGGAGCAAACAAAATTCAAAGATTTGGCGAAGAATAGGATGGCACAGGAAAAGATGGGCTGGGTTAACCTTCCGCCGGTTTATCCGGTCACCGTTCTTTTTATTCTCGGGATTGGTTCGCGCTTTCTTTCCCTTTTCGCGCTTGTCCCTGTCGCTTTTGTCCTTTCTTTTTTTGTTTCATCGTCGGTAAAGTGGTTTTTTGTTTATTTTTTTGTGTTTGTTTCGGGTTTTTTTTATACAGGCTGGAAGTTGCGCCCCCTTCTCAGTGCGACGCGCGGCGGCTTTGTCAGGGTTAAAGGCGTTGTGACGCGTTCGGCGCCAGGCAAGTTCGTTCTCAAATCCGGAAGAAAGAAATTTCTCGTTTTCCCGAAAAGTTTTTCACCAGAACCGGGCGACAGGGTTGCCGTCAAGGGAAAATTTCTGCCTCTCGAAGAAAGAAAAAATTTTTCGTCTGTCAACTGGAAAAGGATAAATCTGGCTAAAGGTATTTGCGGAAGGATTTTGCCGGAAAGCGCGGTTTTGATTTCGAAGGGAAAAGGTTTCGTTTCCTTTTTCTGGCATCTGAAGAAAACCCTCGAGGGAAATATGGAGAAATATTTTTCCCCGGAAGACGCATCCTATCTGAAAGGCTTTATTTTCGGCGATAAAACCGCGTTACCTCCTGAAATAATCCGCAATTTCAGAAGAACCGGAATGAGTCATCTTCTTGCCGTAAGCGGCCTCCACATCGGTCTTTTCACGGCGGTTTTCGGAATTTTTCTTTCTTTTTTTATTCCTTCGCGGGTTGCCGCGGGTTTGAGCGTCCCTTTCGCATTTTTGTACGCGTTTATGTGCGGGGCGACTCCGTCAAGCGTGCGCGCCGCGACAATGTTCGCTTTTTTTTCGCTATCTCTGGCAATCGGCAGGCGTGGCGCTCTCGCGGGAGCCCTTTTCGCTTCGGCGCTTCTTCTTCTGTGCGTCAATCCACTCGCCCTTTTTGACATAAGTTTTCAACTTTCTTATCTTGCCACTGCGGGAATTATTTTTCTCTATCCGTTTTTTTTCGGGATTTTCGGGAAATTTCTCCCGAAACCTGCCGCCTCGCTTTTCGCTGTTGGTTTCGCCTGCCAGTTTTTCATAATTCCGGTCATAAACGAAAATTTTCTCGCCTTTTCGCCGATTGCCGTTTTCGTCAATCCATTTGTCATACCGCTTGCGGGACTCGTCGTTTTTTCCGTTTTTGTTTTTTTCCTCGCTGGTTTCCTTCCGTTTGCCGGAGCGGCGAAAATAGGCGGTTTTATTTCCCTGATTTTTTCTTCCGCCTGCTCGCTTTTTGTCTCGGCAATAGCCAAGATTCTGAAATTTGCCGCGTCGTTCGGCTTTGCGAGCGTTTCCCCCGGACATATTTCGATTTTTTTCTGGTTTGCTTATTATGTTTTTGTTGCCGCAATATCCTTGCGCAGAAAAAGAATTTTTATCGCTTCTTCCTTTTTGTTTCTTTTCGCGTTTCTGTTCGAGATACGAGGACGTTCCACATTCGAATTGCATGTTCCTAAATTCGAAAAAGGGGATGTCTGCCTCTGGAGAGATTTGGGTCGATGGTATCAGGTTGGAGTTCCATCTGACATCAACGGAAATCTCGATGCGGAATATTTAAGGTTTTTGAAATTTTACGGAGTTTCGAAACTGAGTGGATATTTTGCGGTTTCATCCGCTTACAGGGAAATAGCGGGAATGGAGAGCCTTGCCGACAGGAATCTCTGCGAAAAATTTTATGTCTGGAAATATCTTATCAGCAATGACGCGCTGGAAAATTTTTTTGTTTCCGCCTCCGACAAAATCGAACCGTTTGAGAAAAGCGTTATTTTGGGAAAAACTAAAGTGTCCTTCGAAAACGGTTTTTTTGTTCTGAAACCGCAGGGGATGACTCTGGCTTTTCCGTCTCCTGGGAGTTTTTTCTGGCCTCGGGGGATTTACATCAACGGAAGAAATGTTATAATTCCCGAAGATGAGCCCGGCGAGGTGATTTTGACCGCCGGCGGGAAAATTGGAATAGATGTTATGAAACGGAAAAAATTATGAAAGTCGTCAAAATCGGCGGTGAAATTTTGTCTGATATGGGGAAGATGGATATCCTGAAAGAATACGCCGAGAAGAATTTCCCCGCTGCTGTCGTTTTCGGC
>JAGHAK010000079.1 GCA_021161565.1 Elusimicrobiota bacterium
ATATTTATCATTTTTCTTAACCTGAATGGGCGGCCTTTTCCCGCAAGGGACCCCGCAAAGCGGAGTCCCGCGAAAGCGGGACGTGGCAGGCATTTTTTTCAATTCTATTGAAAAAAATGGGTTCAACGGCAATTTTAGCAAAAAAGAAACAAATTCACAATGGAATTTCGGATCTGCTTCGGATTTTATTCAAAGCCCTCCGCGCTTTCTGACGGACTTCTTTGTCTCTGTCGGAAAGCGCCTTTATCAAAAATTTTATCGATTTGGATGTTCCTTTGTCGTAGAGTATGCCGGCAGCAAGCCTGCGCACCTCGGGCGATTTATCCCCGGTGAGAAGACGGCAGAGTTTATCCTCCGAAATCCTGCCAGCCGCTGCCAGAATTTCAAGGGATTTTCTCCTGATCTTTCCGCTTTTGTCTGCGAGCAAACCCTCGCAGACGCGGAGAAATGACTTTCCCTTCACGAGTTCTGAGAGAGCAGTCAGAGCGGCGAGGCGGACATCCGCGTCATCGTCCCACAAGAGATAATAAAGACTTTTCGCATATCCGCTGGAGGCAGCAACATTGTAATACTCGCACAATTTTATTTTTAAATCAGGCGACGGGTCGGAAAAAAGAGCCTGAACCGCGTCAAGGGAAGCGGCGGAATTATCCTTCGTTTTAAGCAGAATATTCACAACATCCCATCTGACCCAGACATTCTTGTCCGAAACGAAATCCCTCACATACGGAACGATTTCTTTCCTCGGACTGACATAAAACAAAGAGATAACCGCCTGCCTGTAATATCCCGAAATCTGGGGCAGTTTCGTCACATCCACTTTCGCCACATCGCTCAAAGGAACGGTGAACGACTTGAACCCGCCACCGTTAAAAGTCAGCGCGACATTTTTTTTGTCGCTCCGTATTATTCTCGTTATTTTCTTCCCGCCAAGCCGAATCGTGTCAGTTTTGAAAATATCTTTCGCGAAGGCGGAGGCGGAGAGAAAAACGAAAACAATCAGAAATTTTTTCATTTCTTCAGAGACCTGAAAACGAGTTTTCCCGAACCCCTATCTGCAAGCAATTCTCCTTCCCTGTAAATCAATTCTCCGCGACGGAAGGTCTCCGAGGCAAAACCTGAAAGTTTCAGACCCTCGTACGGAGACCATCCATAAAATTCCTGCTTGACGACAACGGTTTCCTTTCCGGGGTCGACGATAAAAAAATCGGCGTCAAATCCCTTCCTTATTTTCCCTTTGTTTCCGAATCCAAAATATTTCGCGGGATTTTCGCTTAAAAGTTCGGCGAGTTTCGGCAGAGGTTTCCTCTTCCTTCTAAACTCCGTGAAAAGGAGAGGAAAACTCATTCCTATTCCGGGAAGCCCTCGAGGAATTTTTGTGAAATTTCTTCTGTGTTTCGCTTTCGCCCGATATGAAAAAGCACAGTGGTCGGTCCCTATCCAGTCGATTTTCCCGAAAAGAGCCCTGATCAGAGCGGCATTGTCCGAAGTTTTTTTCAAAACAGGATTCAGGCAAAATAAAAACCCGTCTTTTCTCTTATAGACCCCGTCATTGAGAAAAAGATACTGCGGGCAGGTTTCAAGGCGCAGCAGGATACCCTCTGCCCTCGCCTTTTCCGCCTCAGCCAGACCGGCAAGCGAAGTGAGATGGCAGATGTAAATTCTCCCGCCGGCGAGTTTCGAGAGATATGAAACCCTCCTGACGGCTTCGGCCTCGCAAATGTCGGGACCCGAACGGCTGTAAAATTTTACCGATGTCCTGTTTTTTTTCAACAGTTCGCCGAGAAAGCCGTCGAGCAGAGATCCGTTCTCGGCGTGAAACTCCACCACTGCGCCGTTTTTTGAAAAAAACTCGATCGCTTTCAGAATTTCGAAATCGCTCACGCCCCACCCTTCCGTAGCGGGCATAAAAATTTTGAAGGTTGGAAAGCCTTTTTTAATCAGAGCCAAGGCCTCCCTTTTTATCCTCCCGTTCCAGCCCAAAATCTGAGGATGAAACGAATAATCGAAAACGGAAGCGGAGGCTTTTGATATTTTTTTACTCACAGCGGATAAAAGCGAATGATTTCTCGATACAGGGATGGCGTAATCAATTACCGCTGTGACTCCTCCTGATACGGCAGGTAAAGAGGCGGAATAATAATCATCGCAGGTTTTGGCTCCATAGGCGGCAAGCGAAAAATGAACATGAGGGTCGATGACTCCGGGAAAAACGAATTTTCCCTCTGCGGAAAACCTTTTTCGGCAAGCGGGGCGGGCTTTGCCTATATATGATATTTTTTCTCCGGAAATCCCTATGTTTAATTTTTCTATTTTTTCGGAGTCGACAACCTTACCGTTTTCCACCAAAATATCCAGCATATTTAATTTTAGCAAAAGAGCCGCGCTTGTCAATTTTTGCTTTTTTTGGTAAATTCGAAAAAATGGAGGATTCAATGAAAAGACTTATTCCCGCGACCCTTTTTATGTTTCTGCTGGGCTGCGCGCCAAGATATTACCAGCCCAAAGGCATTGTGGAAGACCCGAGCGACGAAATCTGCCGCCAGTTTCGAAGTCAGAAAAACAGGCTGGCTGGAAAAAGAATCGCAATCGCGGAATTTACCGACCTCAGCGGAAACGAAACGCCGGAAGCAAAACTTTTCACCGAGCGGCTCACGACATCGCTTGCGACAATCGAAGACCTCGACATCATCGAAAGAAGCCAGTTGACGAAACTCCTGAAGGAACAAAATTTTTCCCACTCCGGAATCGTCGATTCGGAAACCGCGAAAAAAATGGGGAAAATACTGGGAGTGGACACCATTGTCTGCGGCACAATCGCACGGCTGGGCAGATACTGGGAAATAAACTGCCGCACAATCAATGTTGAAAACGGCAAAATCCTCACGGGCGCAAGAGTCAAGGCAAGATCGGAAGCGATACGATACATTCCAAAACAGGAAGAAACAGAAGGAATTCAACAAGAACAGTCAAAGCCACAGTCGTCACAGAAAGAGGTTATCTTTGTCGGAGAAGGATCCCGCATCCCCGCAGGCGGGGAAATTCCAAAACAAAGATTTCTTCTTGGCGAAGCGGATAAGCACCGCAGAATGGCAATACGCCTGAAAAACAGGAGAAAACCGGGCCTTGCACTGCAGGAAGCGGATGCGGAGAGAAAAATCCTGAGAAAGATTATAGAAATAAATCCGAATACGCAACCGGCTCAGGAAGCGAAAAGGCGGCTTGAAAAAATGCGGGAATTCTTCAAAAAACGACTGCGAATTCGGTAAACCGTATTTCACCTTATCATTCGAATGGCAAATTAACCCATTTTTTGCATTAACTCGACTTTGACAGTTGCAAAAGCGGAGATTGTCGATAAAACGGGATATAAGGCAGACGTTACACTACACACCTGCCTGCCGGCAGGCAGGAATCTTTTTTTCCCTTTCCCCTATTCACCACTTACTACTTACCACTTACTATCTGACCGAATCCGTGAATTTCCGGACCATTTGTGTTATTGAAGTTCTTAGTTCTTCGGAGTTCGAGACCGATAAATCGTCGGAGTAAACGATTTTCGCGCTTTCAACGTCTACGACATTCATCGTAATGACATACTGACCGAGCAACTGTCCGCAACTTCCGACAATCATAAGTTTAACATTCAGGATTTTTCCTATCTGGACAGCGCATTCCGCCGAGGAGCAGCCCGTCTGCTGAAAGCCCTGCTCGGCGAGAACCTTGTCCATATTGTTCTTTTCGACGACATTGAATCTGTCAGATTTTACGATATCCGAACGGACAAAATCCGAAATAAAAGCGGCTTCACTCTGAGAAAGTGGCGCTCTTGCCTCAAAATCCGTGACCGCTATGTTTATTTTTTCTCCCGGCTTCATCATCTTGGAAAGTTCAACGGGTTTAATCTCTTCGACAGCCTGTTTCGCTTTTATGGGCCTGGCTTTGGCTTCTTTCGCGACCTGTTCGCCCCAAGCATATCTGACCGACGAAAAAGTTGTCGGACCGAGATCGGGATGAAAAGAAGAGGCAAAATCCAGAGCGAACCTGCCTATTTTCAGACCAATGCCAACAGTGGGCGAAGTTACCTGTCCCGAATTCTCAATTCCCGCGCGAAATTTTATCCACTTTGCCAGCCGATACTCGACGCCAAGAGAGGAATAATCCGAAATCTGGTCGCCGCCGGCGGAAAACCCTGCATTGAACTTTTCGCTCTCGTAACCCGCTGATATTCTTCCATACGACGGGATTTGATCGCCGCCCCATATATCCGCGCCTCCAAAATTGACAAACTGAAAACCGAGGCGAAATCTCTTCGGTTTCCAGAGAATCCCAAATCCGCCCAAAACGGCATCGTCCGCATTGCTGATATCGGCGTATTTGTAAGAATCCCTGAGGTTCGAAAGCCTGAATCCGGCAGAAATGTTTTTTCGCAGGGAAACCCCTGCCGCAAATGTGAAAATTCCGCCATTAGAACTATAATCTCCAATATCGTTGCCTGAAAAATCCGTGACTGAAAAAGTGTAATCATAAGAAAAAAATCCGACTCCAATGCCAATTTTTCTGAATCTTGTAAGAAAATTTACTCTGTTTAAACCCGCGCCTGTGGTTCCCACTGTTCCACCGCCCAGAGAAACAGAAGGACCGGCATTATAATAAAGCAGAGCGGGATTGCCGGAAAGGGAAGGATGCCTCGTAAAAACAGAGTCGAGGTTTCCCATTCCCGCAAGAGCGGGCTCCCTGTCGAAATAAATGTAATTGGCGGCGGTAGTGTCTGCGCGAAGAGCAATGGCTAATGGGGATAAAACGAGCAATGCGGGAATAAGCAATGCGCCAAAAAATTCGATCTTTTTCGCTGGCGACTCGCGCGCCTCTTCCAATTTTCTCACAAAGGTTCTGTTCTCCTTCATTTCGCAATCGCCACAGGTCTGGTCTTGTCAATTTTATCGCTTTTTATGTGAATAAAATAAACTCCGTTGGCAACCGGCTGATCCCCTTCATCCTTCCCATTCCATTCGATGTTGGAGAAAACATTAGATTCCGTCCATTCCTTTATAACCCTTCCAGCCGCGTCATAGACGGTTATTTTAACATCGCCTGAAACAATACCGGAAAAATATATTTGGCAGTTCCCCCCCGAAAGAGGATTGAAAACATTTCCGCGAATCTGAAAATCTTCGCTTTCCGAAAGAGAATTTCCGAGATAAAAATTCTGATCGAATTCATCCGAATCGAGAGGATAATAACCATAATAGGTTGTGATGTCATCTCCTGTGTGAAGTTGCGTTCCATTATACTCGGCGTAAATTTCGTAATTCCGGGAGACGATATTGTAAAAATTGAAATATCCGTCGGCGGCGGTGGTTGTCGAACTGTATGTCACCCCATTGTAATAAAGATAAACAAGAACGTCTCCGAGACCTGCGCCATCAGGAATCGCATTGGTCGGGTCGTTGTCGATGCACCGCCCTGAAATATTGTAATTGGCCACAGGGTAGCCTGTAAAATCCGAAAGGAAGTAATCTCCGCCTGATACGACAACATCCTGATAGGAAGGAGAAAAAGACCATCCCGAAGAGGACGGCGTAATTGTGTAATCCCCGTCAGGAAGCGAAAAGCAGTAATAGCCGGAAGAATCCGTCGTCGCAGAAGCCGATGCGTTGCCGCTTACCGAAATCACCGCGCCGGAAATAGGATTTCTATTGTCATCGTAAACATATCCGGAAACGGAGTAAGAGGCGATGGAAGAGGAATCAAGTGAAATATCATAAACCAAGGCATACGCGGACGAGGTGTCATAACTCGCCTGCGGATCCACAAAAATGTAATATGTTCCAGCGTCCAGCAAATCGTAATAAATGATTTCGTCCGTGAAGCCCAAATTCAGGGAAGATGCCAGATTCGACTGAGCATCGTCATAAAGATAAAGGTTGTAATCCTGGGGAAGGCTAAAAAGTTTAATCGACACCGATCCCGCACCAGACGCATAGAATTTGTAATAATCCGAATCATCTACCGTCCATATATAAGCGTAGTATGTCGTTCCAGCAGAAAGGGGACCATAGGCATCCGCAAAATCGTTGTTTGGCTCATAGGAGGTATCCACAGTCGGCGACGGGGAAAATGACACTCTCAGAGAATATGTATCGGTCGAGGAATACGCATCGACATTGTAACCTTCCACCTTCACATAATATGTGGCTGGGGTATCGAGGAATTTGACCAGTTGCTCATCCGCAGTGCCGGTGCTGACAGAACTCGATATTTCCACTTCGCCGGAATCATAGAGCCTGATATTGTAATCGAACGGCAAACTCGTCAGGCTTACCGTTACGGTCCCGGCAAGGGCAACATAAAAACCGAAGTAATCAACATCCGTCGAATCCCAGACATAGGCGTAAATTACCGTGTCTTTGTCTATGGAATATGCGGAAGCGAGTGTATCGTTCGGCTCATAATACTCATCCGTCGGGGGCGCGCTGACATCGGGAGCATCGACAGAACTTGTCGGCACACCCGTGGCTGCGGCGTCATTTGAATCCCGCGCTTCAAAATAATAAGTGTAGTCCGTCCCTTCCGTCGCGAGAGCCGTTGTTATAGAATAAATAGCTCCCGCGGAATAGGTACCCGTAATATAATTAAGCGTGAAAGGACTGCCCGAAATGTGAACTCCGCCTTTTAATATAGCCACCCACGGATAGCCGGAATACGGAGCGTCTCCGTCACCGTCGGTGTATTTTACCCGATAGGTGAAATTTGTGGAAGTGTCCCCTGTCTCAGGGTCGAGCCCGTCGGAGACAAAACCCGTTTCCCCTGTCCACGAAAGAGTCGGCGCGTAATTCGACGGCGAGAATGAAAGAAAAAGGGTGTATGTCCCAGTTGAGGTATACGCGCCGTCAAAACCGGAAACCTTCACATAATATGTCGAATTGCCCGTCAGATAAACACTTATGCCTTCGGCCGCAATTCCGCCGGAAGAAGAATAAGCCGCGGTTGCCCCGTTTGCATCATAAAGATAAAGGTTATAATCAAAAGGCAGATTTGTCAGATTTATCGTGGAAGTCCCTCTGCGTTCCAGATAAAAACTGAAATAATCGGCATCGTCGCTTGTCCATATATACGAATAAACAGTTGTGTCTTTCGGAATTGCGTAAGCGTAAGAAAAATCGTTGTTCGGCTCATATTCGCCTTCGCGATACTCGGCATAGTAAACATTGGAAGCCGAATAATCCCTATAAGAAATATGGTAGGTTGATGAAGAATCGATAACCACGGATGTATTCAAACCCCTGTCATTTCCGGTATCGAGATCAACTTTGCCCCAGGTGCCGCCTGAAGTTCCGGATGTTTTGAAGGCGACTCTCAAATCGTGATCTGTGCCGTTATACCAAGCGTAAGATATATGAGGATTATTCCTGCCATCAAGCCAGAGAGAGCAGTATGAACTCTCCATGTCTTCGACGGTTTCGACAGGCCATGTGGCGGCGTCGTTGTAAATGTATTCGATTTTGCTCGGCGCGAGAGAATCATCCGTAAACACAATGTGCGGATAACCTGACGAATCGATTTTTATCGAAGTATTCAAAACACTCGAAACAGTATAAATGTTCTCCATTGTCCAGGCGGCGGCCGGTTTGTCCGCGTGCTTCAAATAGCCATTGGTGCCGTCGGAAGAAAAATACGAGATGTGCGGCGTTCCGCCAGATTCGAAAGCAAGCGAAACTTTTCCCATCACGCTGCTTCCGCTTATGCTGTAATTGTCGACAGTTTCTATATTCCATGCCGTGCCGTCATAATAAGCGTAGTTAAGTTGACAATTAACGGATGAGTCGTGATACGCAATGGCGGGATAACCGTTCTGGGGATTTATCGCAATGCTTGCTTCATCTACGGGTGTTGCTGTGTCCACAAAAATCAATGTCCAGCCGTTTGAGGAATTTCCGCAAGCATAATACAACCCGCAAGTGGCGCGGGGAGCAAAGGCAATGTGCGCGTCCGTTCCGGGGCTCAAATCGAACGCAAGAGAAACCGCTCCGGAACAGTTATTTGTTATGATGCTGACGCTAAACAAGCTCCCGTCATACTCGGCGTATTTGAGTTCCCCATTGATGTCGTAGTAATACGCAATTACCGGCTTGCCGCTGGCATTTAGCGCAATTGATGTGCCCGAGCCGTCAACACTGTCAACAAGTTGAATCGATGTCGTGGAAAAAAGCGCTTCGGCGCCCGCCGTAAAAAGCAGAGCAACAAGACTCGCCCGCAAAAGTTTAGTTTTTCCCATCGGTTTTATTTTACTCTAAACTCGCGCCTGATGTCAATATGACTTTAGTCACTCACTCCATTTTCGCGAAAAACGCGTCGTTTGGAAATAATTTCCGCGCCTTTTTTCTGTACGCCTCCGCTTCATCTTTTTTGCCCGCTATCTCAAGCGCGGAAATCAGAAAATAATAACCCTGTCTGTCAGGAGCATTATCGACGACCCATTTAAAATGGGAAATCGCTGTTTTGACTTTTCTTGTTTTCATATAAAAATCGCCCATAATCAGATGCGTTCTCGCGTAATACGGGTCAATTTCAAGCATTCTTTTATATACCTTCTCCGCCTCTGCGTAATTGCCCGAAATGGCGAGAGAATCGGCTCTTCTCTTCAAATTCGGCAACGACCAGACCCCGTCCATAACTTTCTTTGCGTAATCGTCGTCGAAAACTTCGCCTTTATCCTCTTTTCCCTCAATATAAACCGCCTTGTTCCGAGGAACGAAAATTCTCTCGTCGAAAAAAGGAACATACCTGATTCTTCTCCGAAACGGCTTCTCGTTTTCGCCGAGAACCTTAAAAACCCTGTAATATTCGTTTTGGTAAAGAAACGCGAAATGCTTCAGTTTCTCAGGCACGAAATGGAACTTGTAGCAGGCGGAATTCTTATAGATCGTCATTCTGTCAACCTGATACCTGACGGAATTGACGGACTTGTCAATCAGAAACTCCCAGTGATATATGAAATACTGCGAACCATATTTGCGAGCAAATTTGTAAAAAGTTTCCCCGCCGTCATAGATTTTTTCGTAAAACTCCTTCGTTTTGTCCCTGATATCCTTTGCTTCATAATGATTGTGAAGAACGGTCGAAAACGATGAATTCTGGACAATTTCCGGCGCAAAACCTATGTTGCACAAAATCACGCTTTTTTCGGGCAGATTTTTTATCATCCATTTCAAAACATCCTGTTTATAGGAATTTATCCGCCTGGCTATGGGTTTCAATTGCGGAAGAGTCTGCCTTGTCTGGACAAAAACTCCAATGGAAAAAAGAGCGGGGATAAAAACCTTTAAAAATTTCTTTCCGGCAAAATCCCTTACAAACGGGATTAAAACGCATAAAAAGAAAATAACAAAAACATACAGTCGCTTTATCAAAAGAAAAAGAACGAAAAAAGAAGCGAGAAAAGAAAAAATAACAAACAAATCAGCGGATTTCTCCCTATAAAATCTTTTGACCGCGGCAATAAAACCCGGAATAAAAAAGATAAAAACAATGCCGAATGTCTTTCTTATGAATTTGAAATCTGGGCTCACAAAGGAAGCCTGCCAGAGCACTTTTGCATCAAAAGGAAGATTCTTGACTGTTTCATAAAAAGTGGGCTTGTTTCCGAGATATTTTATTTTATTGAGCATCAGGTCATAAACGTGGGCATAATTTTTTGCGTGTTCTTTCACAACCGGACGGGACACATAGAAAAAAAAGACAAAAAAAACGATGAAAACAGAAATAAAGATGATAAACTTTCTTTTTTTCCACAGAATCAGATGGGAAGCGACAAAAGAATAGGCAAGCAACTGACTGAAAGAGAGGAGGAAAAACTCGCCTCTCAAAACCGAAAAGGAGAAACCCGCAATCGTGGCAAAAATAAAAACAGGAAGAAAAACCGAAAATGTCTTTTTTCTCTCGGAAACGCCAAAGGCATAAATCACGATAAAAATGGCGACAAAAATCAGATAAAAAAACTGACTCACATGCCAGCCGCCGAGAGCGAGCGCAATCAGAAAACCTGCTGCCCCCGAAAAAATTTTTCTGCCCGTCTTTATCGCTTTCAAAACGAAAAAAAGAGAAAAAAACATCAGGGGAATCGCGAAATCCTCCTCGACAAGGCCGCCCGCTATTGTTCTTGACGACGAAGCGAAATTCGTCGCGTAAAAAAATGTCGAAAGAAGAGAAAAAACTCTTGAACCCGAAAGGAGAAACCCTGTTCCGTAAACCGCAAAAACAGAAAGAGAAGAATAAAGAAACATAAAAAAAATCACATATCTGTAAAACGGAATTTTCAGATGGAGCAATCTGTAAGTCAGGCCAAGCGTCCTCTGAGAAAGAGTCGTAAAGTGCTTTTTGACATTGAGCCCCTCGGGATACTGGATTCTACGGTCGACAGTCGGAATTTTTTCCCCTTCAGCGACCAGTTTCGCGTATCTGTAGCGGGTAGCCTCTTCAACTCTGAAAAGTCCGAATTCGCCGTTTTTAAGCCGGCAGCCCCTGTCGAAAATGCTGTATTTCAGATAAAACACACCCGAGAAAACCAAAATAAGGGAAACATAGACAACGATATTCCCATAATTCGTTTTCCTTTTCGATTTTACTTTTTTCGCCACAATGCTATAATACAAAATGTACGAGAAAATTGAAAAACTTATTTTAAACGGCTCTTATGACCGGGCCCTAACCGCCGCAGAAAAAATCAAGGCATATGACAGAAAAACATCTTACAAATACCTCATCTGGATTTACAGAATGAAGGGAAAACCGGACAAAGCATTGAATTTCCTGAAAAAACTCGAAAGAAATGCGGACAATCTCTGTGAGGAGGCGGTTCTGCTGAGAATGAAATGCGACTTCAAAAAAGCGCGGGGAAAAATCAATCAGGCGATAAAAATCTACAGAAATCAAAAAGACAATGAAGGACTCGCCTTCGCATACTGGGCGAGAGGAGGAATCGAGCGCTATGGAGGACAACCGCGCAGAGGATATAACTCTTTCAGAAAATCGCTTGAATTATCGAAAGGCGCGGTTCCAAAAGCATATTCGTTGTGCGGTCTCGGCGGCACGGGGCGGCTTCTCGGTAAAATCGGGGAGTCGTTAAAAAACTACTGGGAAGCGAACAAAATCTTCGAAAAACGCAAAGATGTTTTCGGCATCGCCTATTCTTTTTGCGGAACGGCAAGCGCGTATAGAATGAAAGAAAATTTCGAGAAATCCGCCAAACTTTACAGAAAAGCGATAGACCTTTACGAAAAAATAAAGGATGACTGGAACAGGGCTTATTCGATGTGGGGACTCGCGCAGACGGAGTGGTTCCGGAAAAAAAGAAAAGAGGCGGAAAAAATAAACGCCAAAGCAGAAAAAATATTTTTGAAATTCAGGGATCCCCGGGGAAAATTCTACTGCCTTCTGCAGAAAGCCAACTTCGAAAGAATGGCTGGAAATTTCGAAAAAGCGGAAAAAATCCTGAAAAATTCCTCAGGAATTCCGGAAAAACTCGGGCTTCCATACGAAAAAAAACTTCTCGAAATGATGAAAGAATTCCTACAAAAAAAAGAAACAAAAAATTTTCTCCTTCCGTAGTTAGGGCAAAAAACCGCTGTTCGAAAACGCCGCTCAGCGGACAAAAAATGAACAAAACTTGATTTTATCCTTTCCTTTCCCGATAATAAAACGGCTTTGCGAAGTATCTCTCAAGAAAGAGCATTCCTTGCTATATGCATCCCACAGACACTTGAGAAGGTTCTTTTGAATTGTTACAATAACCCGAACAAATGGAGAGGTACCCAAGCGGCTGAAGGGGCGGGTTTGCTAAACCGAAAAGAGCAAAAATCAAAACTCGACGATTAACCATTTTTCCGACGATAAACCGGCTTTTTTGATTTACACCGATTTCCATCAAAATACCCCGTTTTGTGCCTCTTATGGACACTATTTGGACACCAAATTCGCATTTACAAAATTAATAAATCCCAAAATTTTGCTACAATAAAAATAATAACCAAAAAATGATAAATTTTATTTCAGTTATGCTACCAAAAAGAAGAAACCGGAGTTCAGATATAACAAAATTATCAGATTTTTTTACTTCATGTATAATTTCAAATGGTAAAGATTGACTACAAAGTAATCGAAAATCGAATTCAAAATGATATCCTTGAATGTAAGCGTCTCTTCACAAGGAGTGTTACAAATATTGCAAAGTATTCGACAATGAAGAAAATCCGAAAAAATTACCCTAGTTTTCTGAGAGAGTACTTCAAATCTCATAAGGCTGCTCTGAAAATTCTAATTGATGGAATCTTACATCTCGAAAAACTACTCGCGAACGTTGCGAATGTTTCCGATTCCCAAAGGACTGAGACAGCAAAACTGGGTTATTGGAAACACCTTTTAGAATTATCCTACAATACATTTGTCTGGATAAACGTCGGTATGGATAGAAGTAACGTTAGGAAAATATTCAAAGGTCCTAAATACGGAGATCTGACTCATCAAAATATTGAATCTGTATTGTCATATGTCAGTGAAGCAAACAAAAACCCAAATGAGATCGTCATCCCCTTGGATTTCTGTTCTTTCTCACCTATCTGTGACATTCTCAAGATATCCTACTCCGAAAGTGATAATATTCTGCATACCACTTTTCTAGAAGCGAAGTCAGGCAAGGTAAATGATGAAATGCTTGAAACCATTGAGGATGGAACGATCAATGCGTACTTCAGATTTTTTAATACCTATGGCAAAAAGGGAATCAAACAGATGGAGCGTTTCTTCCGCCAGCAGATGGTGCTCAAGAAGAGCCAAAAGCTTGTAAATGCCGAACCAGGGATTTATGAAAACCCCATGAATCCAAAGGAAAATGTAATCATCTTAGATAATGAAGCACAGCCACATCATTTCTCCGATAAAGTAGCGCAACTTTTAGAAAAGGCGGAACGAAAGGAATTTGCTGTCGATCAAATAGACCACTGTTTAATCGTCGGGGCCATTAACGCCGAAGATGAAAAGAGTTTGATGCTTGGTGAGTATGATGTGCGACTGTATATTTATCATTTGTTTATCAACCCTGCAACTCTTGATGGAGCGCCATATCCACCAGATTTGCCTAAGATTCTGAGTTCTATCAAGCTAACAGATTGGCGAGAAGGATTCGGATCCGTAATTCTAGAACCCATTTTGCTACGACATATTCCTGATCAACATCTAATACTCGACTTTGACAGTTGCAAAAGCAGAGATTGTCGATAAAACGGGATATAAGGCAGACGTTACACTACACACCTGCCTGCCGGCAGGCAGGTTTTGACTTTTGAATAAGCATTTTACGACACATCCCGAACTCTCTGCGGAATTTGGACGCCGGCTATCTGGAAAATTTTTCCGCAGCTGCCTTCTATTTCAGTCCGCACAAGATATTTTTTTCCTTTCACATCGATTTTCACGATCTGCAATCGTCTCAGTTCCAGAAACATTGCCTTGTATGATATCGGGAGTTTTTTCAGGTCGAGCAATTTTCTCAAAACCATCTCGCACACAAAAGCAAGGAAACACATCATAATATGCCCTCTCACTCTCTGCTCGTTCCAATGATATATGGGTCGAATATCCAGCACGCTTTTCATTTCTCTGAAAGCCCTCTCCACCCGCCACAGCATTTTATACGCCTTTACAGTTTCATCCGAAGTTAAATCCGTATTTGTTCGCAAAACATATTTCCCATCATAAAGAGACTCTCTTTTTATTTTTTCAGTATCAATTACTCCCTTCATTTTCTCTAACTTCAAAAACTTCCGATACTGACTGTTCTTTATCAAATTTTTCACTCCTCCTTTCCTTATTTTTTCCTGTAATTTCTCAATAATATTTTTCCTCATATTTTTATCTCTCTCAGCTTCTTCAGGATTCAAGCAAATAATGTATCTTTCCCCGTCAAGTTTGACTTCTTTAACTCTTAAATTATCTGTAACAGTTTTAAATTTCCCGCCCCTCTTCATTACCTCTTCTTTTACCTTTTTTAACTGCCTCATTTTTACGCCTAAAATATACTCATACCCCCTGTTCTCTATCTCCCTGATTATGCCTTCACTTACCATTCCTCTGTCGCCGACCAATATTACTCTCTTTATCTGAAATCTTTTCCCAAATGTCTTAATCACTTTTATAAATGCTTTTTTATCCGCTGTCGCTCCCGGGAATATCTCATGCCCTATCGGTCTTCCATCCCTGCTCAATACCATCCCCAGTATTATCTGCTTCCTGTCTGGTCTCCTGTCTTTTGAATATCCATATTCGCCTATTTCCCCCGCCGCTTTCTCTCCTTCAAAATAAATACTGGTTGTGTCAAAAAACACCAAATCCACTTTGGGACTGAATAAATCTCTCCCGTAACAAAACATCTCTTCTTCTATTCTCTTTTTTCCCTTCGCCAGTATATCCAGCGCCCTATAGTAATGCTGCAGGGCAATCTCTTCCTCATTCCCCCAGAAAATATCTTTTTCCCATTCGCTTAACAGCAACTTGCTCGACGGCTCAATTATCCTGTTAACCGCCATCCTGAAAACAGCCTCTTCAAAGTTGAATCTGTTCTTCATTTCACCGTCTACACGGTTCAGTATTTCATCCAGACCCATCCTTGCCCATATTTTTCTCATTATAACTACAGGTCCGTAAATTTTACTCCACTTGGCTATAATATCCTTTGCCAGGGCAAGAACCTCTTCCCGTTCTCTGTATTTCTGAAGAGCTTTCGCTAATCTCTCAATTTGACCGCTCTTTTTGAGTATATCCAGTCGTCCTAAATTTGCCACCAGTTTCTGTCGGGTTCTTTTGCCTTGTCGATAACTCTCGATAAGTTGCAGGTATTCTCTCGTCGAACCATCTTTATTTTTAAATCGCAAAGTCCTTAAAAACATATCAACACTTCCTATGCTACTATTAGCATACAATAACCGATGGGAATTTGTCAAGAGGTAAGTTGATATTCGTATCACTACATTTTAGCCCAAAATGCCCTTTTCAAACTTTTTATCGTCGAGAACCTGTTTTTGACTCCCCTTCAACTGTCAAACTTGAGTAATAGATTTGTTACTCGGTAGGAAAAAACTCAAATTCTTTTTCAACTCTCAATGGTTTGTTGCCCTATGTAACGATAATGGTGTGAAAGCAAATTTTACAACCACGAAAGAGGCGAATCGTATAAGGTCATCTGGTCATGCCAAAGGGCTAGTTGATTTCGATGGCAGATTTATCCATTTTTCTCTTGGTGATGTCAGTTGGAAATTTGGAGATGGGTTATTTCATGAGATGTTATTCAACTGGGTTTGCCCCACATCTATCATTGACCAAATGAAACAAATGAGATTATCAAATAACGTATAAAAAATTTCACACTTTTGAAAAAACAGTCCTACAATAGGCATAATAATTTCGAAAGAAACCAAAACCAAACCCAAAAATGACTGGATGAAGTTTGAATCAAGTTGCCGGTAAGATTATATCAAGATTGTATCATTTAGCTCTCGCAATTTAACTTCTACCTTAAAAAAGCGTATAAAGCATTATAACAAAGGATGAAAAAGGTTGCAATGTCGTCGGAAATAAGAAAGAATATTAGTTATAAAAATGTCTACGCAGAACCCTACTTAAAAAGTAGCATTGTGTG
>JAGHAK010000029.1 GCA_021161565.1 Elusimicrobiota bacterium
AAAAGTATCAAAAAATCTTTTAATTCAAATGAAACTTTTCTTCTTCTCGAGGGAGCGCCTCGCGCAATTCGATGCTTTACATAAGCGGATTTTCCTCCTTTTAAACCCTGATGCCAGTTTTTAAATGTTTCATTTCTATCATTATATTCGGCAATTCCCAACGCAAGAATAAATCCAATACCGGAATTATCTTTTATGCATCTGTTAATCGCCTCACAATCATTCATTATAGCCACCGGATGCGCAGGAGAATTTACAGGATGAGCCTTGAAATCCCAGACAAATTTATTTTTGTAATCCAACACTGTATTATTATATCTGGGCCCAATCCCGCCTCCATAATTATCCATTAACACCTTTCTTCCGAAATATTCCAGCCACCAGCCAATCCATTCCATCTGTCTCCAATTATAATCCGCATCCTTCAATTCCAAAATACATCTTCTCCCATCCCAAAATTTCTTAATCTTTTTGTCCAATATGGACTTTATTGTTCTTGCTTCCTCGACTACTTGTTTATTCAATATTAGAGCCCCCTCTCTTTAAGCACATTCAAAATTGAAAAATACCCTCTCCCGAACTCCCGCGCTATATTTTTAATAATCGTCTTTTTGCTTTTGTTATTCGATTTTCTGTAATTTCTATATTTTTCGATAACCTCATTCTTTTGTGTTTCGGACCATATCTTCCCCTGATTAAATAAAAAACACTGCTTTGGCTTTTTTATAATTTCCAACAACCCCCCTGGCTTTATTTTTTTCATTTCTTTTATTTGATAAGTATACGCATCTTTGCTTTTTTCAAATCCACAAACATTCCGATTTAGACCTATCGCAACCTTGGCTGTTGAAAATCCCCCCAGAAAAAAATCGCATATCAAATCTCCTGCATTGCTGCTGTACAGAATCATTTTCATCAGCAGTTCTTTGGGAAGTTCATTTTTATTTTTAATTTGTCCCGGTTTATATTCACGATTTATAATCCAGACATCTTCCCTGTCGCGATAGTTCGAGGAAATGCCTGTCTCGTCTCTTTCATCCGCGGAGTACCGGCAAAATGTATTGAATGTATAATGCCCGCCCGGTTTCCTGTAATACAAAATATGATAATGCGATGAAACAAACTTCGTCTTTGTATAAACCCCGAAATTGTACTTCCAGATGATATGATTTATCTCTTTTAACCTTGTTTGCCGCAAAGCATTGAGAATATCAATTAAATTGGTATATCCTGAAACGATATATATCGACCCACCTGGCTTTAATACCCGTTCCGCCTCTTTTATCCATCTATAAGAAAACTGTGCGTATTCTTCCTGCGGCACTTCTATATAACCCTGCAATACATACTCTTCGGCACGGTTGTAATGCTTATGTAATTTGTCTCCTTTTATGCCATATGGAGGATCCGTGATAATCAAATCTATGGAATTATCCTTTAAGTGTTTCCTCGCCCCTTGTATGCAATCTTCGTTATACAATTTATAATGAACTTTCATTCCCAAAAACAAGCCCCTTTGACATTTTACAATTTATATTTTGCACCATCAACTCTTAAGCAGGTTCGTAAGGTTTGCCGTCGTCCGCCGGCGGGCGGGCTCTTCCAACAAATCCGGCGAGAACAATTATCGTGACAAGATAGGGAATCATCTGAACGAACTGCGTCGGAATTTCGATTCCAGCGGACTGAAGTCCTATTTGAAGAGCCTCGGCAAAACCGAAAATCAGGGACGCAATCAAAACCCCGTTCGGTTTCCACCTTCCAAAAATTACCGCCGCAAGAGCAATATACCCTCTGCCGCCGCTCATTCCGTCGGTAAACTGATGCTGGGAAAGAGCAAGCCACGCTCCGGCAAGCCCTGCCAGAACTCCCGACGCAAGACAGGCAAAGTACCTGATTTTGACGACATTTATTCCAACAGAAACGGACGCCTCGGCGGACTCTCCAGCCGCGCGCAGACGAAGCCCCCATTTTGTTTTAAAGAGAAAAATTTGAATCACGACAAACAGACCAATGGCTATCAGAATCAGAGGATTCGAAACAATTTCCCTTATAATCGGAATTTTCGAAAGAATAGGAATGTTCAAAGCGGAGATTCCGACAATTCTTTCGGAATTGGAAGACGAATCAAAAACGATTTTGAGAAAAAACTTCGTAATCCCGACAGCGCCCAGATTTATCGCAAGCCCGCTGACAATCTGATTCACGCGGAATTTTATCGACGCGACCGCATGCGGCAGCACCGTCAAAACACCTCCAGCGGTCGCCGCAAGCAAACCTAACCACGGATTTCCCGTCCAATATGTGACCAGAACCTGACAGAACGCGCCGTTGAGCATAATTCCTTCAAGCGCGATGTTGACGACTCCAGCGCGCTCGCAGATAACCCCGCCGAGAGCAGCGAGAAAAAAAGGCACGGAAATCGAAACAGTCTGCTCCGCGATTAAAACAAATCCGCTATCCATTCGTTTTCTCTCCGGCTTTTTCCTTTTTCATCAGATTCTTCACAATGCCGTCAAAGCAAGATTCGCCGACAATGACAAAAATAATTATTATCGCCTGAAGAATTTCGACAAGTTCCTTCGGGACATACGCGTTTATCGCAAGCCCTCCGAAATCGAGAATCCCGAAAAGAATACCCGCCAGAACAATGCCGAAAGGATGATTGCGCCCAAGAAGAGCCACGGCAATCGCCATAAAGCCCGTGCCTCCCGCAAAACCCTGTTCAAAATAATGCTTGTAGCCGAGAATAAAATTCGTTCCCACAAGACCCGAAAGAGCGCCTGCCGCGGTCATCGTCAGAATCGAAACGCGCGGCGCTTTTATTCCATAAGTTTTTGCCGCCTCGGGATTGAAACCCTGCGCTCTTATCGCATAACCGACAGGACTTTTGTAAAGGACCCACCAGATGAGCACAGCACAGATCAAAGCGATAAAAAACGAAAGATTAACGGCGGAACCGGCAAAGGACTGCGAAATATCCGAAAAGCGCGGAAGCCACACCGACGGCGGAACTGATGCGGTGTGAACGGTTTCGGGAACATGGTATTTCGCTGAAACAAGCCAGTTGCAGAGCGCAAGCGCTATGAAATTGAGCATTATCGTCGTTATGACTTCGTGGGCTCCGCGCCTCGCTTTCAAAACACCAGCAATCCAGCCCCAGAAGCCCCCGCCCAGCACAGACGCCAGAACGACCACGGGAAAAAGAACGAATCCCGGAAAACGCGAAAAAGTAAAACCCGCCCACGCGCAGGCGAAAGCGCCGATATAAATCTGTCCGTTGGCACCGATGTTGAAAAGGCCTCCGTGAAACGCGAACGCGATTCCGAGCGCCGCCAGAATGAGCGGAGTCGCCTTGAACAAAACCTGCCCAAAGCCGTAGGAACTGCCAAGCGTCCTTGAAAAAAGAATGCCATAAATATAAAACGGGTTTTTGCCTATGGCGATGATAAAAACGCTTCCCACCAGAAACGCGCCCAAGATGGCGCTTGCCGGCGAAACAAAATTTTTCAAAAATTTTATTTTATGTTCTGTCATCCTTGTTTTTCATGCTCGTGTATTCTTCCTTCCTTCCGAAAATTTCCACTTATTTCATCCGTCATTTTCCCTGTCTCCATATCACTTTTTCAATTCAAAATTCAAACTGCAAAATTCAAAATGACAATCCAAAATCCAAAATTCACATATCCC
>JAGHAK010000086.1 GCA_021161565.1 Elusimicrobiota bacterium
AAGCGTTTATTTCAACTGTATCAAAAATTCTTGAATACTGAATGAGTTTGTTTTCATATCACTTTTCCTTCCGTTCTTGTTTTTGGGGGAAATAACAATTATAATTTAGCATAAGGGAGGTTCTATGGAAATTTATAAAATTCTTGAAAAGGTCAGAAAAGAAAAACCGTTAATTCACCATCTTACAAACTGGGTCACGATTTACGATTGCGCAAATATCGTCAAAGTTTTAGGCGCCTCTCCTGTGATGGCTCACTCGAAAGAGGAAGTTGCGGAAATGGCGGGTCTGGCTTCCGCTCTTGTTTTGAACATTGGGACTCTCACTCCGGAATTTGTCGAGGCGATGAAAATAGCCTCGAAAGCGGCGAACAAAAAGGGAATCCCCGTCGTTCTGGATGTCTGCGGAGCGGGAGCGACAAAATTAAGGGACCAAAAATGCTTTGAAATTCTGAACGAAACAAGAGTCGACATAATAAAGGGAAATACTTCGGAAGTGGCGCGAATTGCGGGGGAGGAAGTTCACACAAGAGGCGTGGATGCGGTCGAAGTCGAAAAGAATCTTCTGGATATAGCAAAACATCTCGCGGAAACGAGGAACTGCGCAGTTGTCATCACGGGGAAAGAAGACATTGTCGCCGCCAACGGCGGGCATTATTTTGTGAAAAACGGCTGCGAGATGATGGCACATATCGTTGGAACCGGTTGCATGGCGGCTTCTGTTATAGGAACTTTTGCCGCTGTGGAAAAAGACCTTGTGAAGGCTGCTGCGGCGGGTTTGTGCTGTTTCGAGGTCGCCGCGGAAATCGCGGATGAAAAAAGTTCGGGTCCGGGGTCCTTCAAATTAAATCTTTACGACGCTGTTTTCAAACTTGACAGAAAACAGATAGACGAAAGAAAGAGTATTTCCGAAGAGTGATAAAAGGTTATTATTTTATCACAGACGCTTCTTTGAGCAAAGCCGGAAATTTGAGCGATGTCGAGAATGCGTTGGCGGCGGGAGTTTCCGTCGTTCAATACAGAAACAAAAAAGGCACCACCCTCGAACTTTTCGAAGAGGCGAAACTTTTGAGGAAAATCTGCCGCTCCGCGCTTTTTTTGATAAACGACCGCATTGACATTGCATTTGCTGTTGATGCCGATGGGGTTCACATAGGTCAGGATGATATGCCCATTGAGGTTGCCAGAAATATTTTAGGGGATAAAAAAATAATAGGAATAACCGTTCACACTGTTGAAGAAGCGAAAAAAGCGCAGGAAGGCGGCGCCGATTATGTTGGGTTAAGTCCCGTTTTCGCGACTTCCACAAAGGATGATGCGGGTTCTCCCTGCGGCGTTGAGATGATAAAAAAACTAAAAAAGAGCGTGGATATTCCTGTTGTCGCAATCGGCGGAATAAATTCCAAAAATGCTGAGGAAGTCGTCTCCGCCGGCGCGGACGCTTTGTGCGCTATTTCTGATGTGGTTACAAGCGAGAATGTGAAAGAGAGAATCAAGAAAATTCAGGCGTTGTTCGAAAGAGAAAGATGAAAAAAGAGACCATGCTGAAAATCGAGTCGGGAGAGGTGAGTTTCAATACAAAATACGGAGCGGAAATTTACAGGCGGAGCCTCTCGATTCTTCTTGAATGTGCGATTTTCGAACTCTATCCGAAGTTGAAAATTCAAGTCGGGCAAACCCTAATGAAAGGATATTATTACGAATTGTCCGACGGAAGTTCCTTTCCTGAAGGTTTTACAGAAGCCGTTGCGGAAAGAATGCGGGAGATCGTAGGAAACGACGAGAAGTTTCGTCGGGTTGTTTTAAGACGCCCTCTCGCTTTGAAGCTTTGCCGCAGTTACAAAAGGTGGGACAAGTATAAGGCGATAAAATATCTCCCAAAGAGGCGAATTAAGTTTGTTTTTTTGCGGAATTATTTTGATTTCGTTCTCGCGGAATGCCTTGTAAGCGCCGGCGCGCTGAAAACTTTTCGTTTGCTTGAATACAACCACGGTTTTATTCTCCAGTTCCCCGTTCGCGGAGATATTCGCCGTTTGCCGAACGCGAGGGACAGGCAGAGGAAACTTTATCAGGTTTACATGGAAACAAAGGAATGGAACGAAATTCTCGGAATTCGCAACGCAGGCGATTTGAACCAGGCGGTTGTTGACGGTTCCGCGTCCACGCTGATAAAGGTTCAGGAGGCATTTCACGAAAAGAAACTGGCTCGAATCGCCGACAGAATCAAAAAGTTTTCCCTGAAAAAAGAGTTATCTGCGTAGCGGGCCCGTCGGCGTCGGGAAAGACGACTTTTTTGAAGCGTCTTGGAATCGAAATCAGAGCCAACGGCCTGATACCCGTGGAGATTTCTCTCGACAATTATTTCGTTTCCCGCGCCCGCACCCCCCGCACTTCCGACGGCGATTACGATTACGAGTGTCTCGAGGCGATTGACCTTAAATTTTTCAGACGACAGATAAAAAATCTCCTTGCAGGAAAGATTGTGAGTCTTCCTGAATACAATTTCAAACGCGGCTGCCGGGAGTTTTCTGGCCAGCGTCTCAAACTGAGGGAAAATTCCGTGATTTTGATTGAGGGAATTCATGCGCTGAATCCGCGGCTTTTGCCGGAAATTGGCGAAACGAAGAAATACAAAATTTTTGTGAGCGCCCTCACGCAGTTGCGCATAGACAACGACAACAGAATTTTCACTTCGGATTCCCGTCTGATTCGCAGAATTGTCAGGGATTTCAAATTTCGGGGCTATTCCGCAGCGGAGTCCATAAGGCGGTTTCCAAAAGTGAGAGAGGGCGAGGACAAATACATTTTCCCCTATCAGGGCGGCTGTGATGTTTTTTTCAATTCATCTCTTATTTACGAGCAGGCGGTGATAAAGAAAATGGCAAGCGCGCTTCTCAGAAAAATAAAAAAAACGGATGATGTTTATTTCGAGGCGCAGCGCCTTCTTTATTATTTTGATTTTTTTCTGCCGATTTCCGCCGAGGAAGTTCCGCAAAATTCTATTTTGAGAGAATTTATCGGCGAAAGCAGTTTTCATTACTGATATTTTTTTGTGTTCAAAATTTGGTAAAATCAAAAAATTGAGTAAACTGGGAGGGTAAGTGGCTGATTATTTCGGAGAAACGCATCGCGCCCAATGGAAGACAAAAGCGGGTTTTATTCTTGCGGCTATGGGTTCTGCTATCGGTCTCGGAAACATCTGGAGGTTTTCGTATCTGTGCTACGAAAATGGCGGTGGTGCTTTTCTCGTTCCTTATTTTATCGCGATGGCTGTTGTTGGAATTCCTCTGATGCTTCTTGAATTTGGCCTCGGACACAGAGAAAAGGGTTCCGCTCCCCTGAGTTTCCGCAAAATCGCGCCAGGGTGGGAATGGCTCGGCTGGTGGGCTGTGATTTTCGTGATGTTCGGAATCGTGATGTATTACTCCGTCGTGATTTCGTGGTGTCTGAATTATCTTTTTTATTCGTTCAATCTTTCATGGGGCTCCGACCCGAATGGTTTTTTCTTCAACAAATTTCTCGCCGTCACTTCCGGCCCCGGCAAGATAGGCGATATCAGAACGCCGATTGTCGCTTCGCTTGTCGGAATTTGGCTGATAAACTGGCTGATTGTTTTTTTCGGAGTGGAGAAGGGGATTGAAAGGGCGAATAAAATTCTGATGCCCCTTCTTTTCGCGATGACGATGGGCCTTGTCATTTGGGCGCTGACGCTTCCGGGCGCGAAGATAGGGGTGGTAAAATATCTGAAGCCGAATTTTACGCAGTTGAAAAATCCTTCCGTGTGGATTGCCGCTTTTTCGCAGATTTTCTTTTCTTTGTCTCTTGGGTTCGGAATAATGGTCGCTTACGCGTCTTATCTGCCCCGCAGAACAGACATAACGAAAAGCGCGATTATGACAACTCTCGGAAACTGCGTCTATTCGCTCGTGGCGGGTTTTGCTGTCTGGGGAACTTTGGGATATATGGCTTATGTGAAAAATCTCCCCATCGAAAAAGTCGTGAAGCAGTCAATCGGGCTTGCTTTTGTCGCCTATCCTCAGGCGATTTCACTTATTCCGTCTTTTGCTCGACTTTTCGGTGTTTTGTTTTTTTCGATTCTTGTTTTTGCCGGAATTTCATCATCGATTTCGATTATCGAGGCGTTTACATCCGCGATGATAGACAAATTTCGCTTCGAAAGAAAAACGATCGTTTCGATTTTATGCCTTCTCGGATTTTTCGGCGGGATGCTTTTTACGACGGGCGCGGGGATTTACTGGCTTGACATCGTCGACCATTTTCTGAACAGTTACGGCCTTGTGATTGTCGGTATTTTGGAATGCATTCTGATAGGATGGATTTTCAAAGCCTCGAAAATGCGCCGCCACATAAACGAGGTCTCGGCGATGAAACTTGGGGTATGGTGGGATTTCTCCGTTAAATTTTTTACGCCGGCGGTGCTGATTTTGATTCTCGCCTCGTCTCTTTACGAAGAATTTGCCTCTCCCTACGGCGGATATCCCGTGGTTTCGCTGATTCTTCTCGGACGGGACTGGCTTCTCGCCACACTAATAGGAGCGGTGATTATATCGAGATACAAATGGCAACCGGCAAATAATGAATAAAATCCTGCTGTTTAACCCATTTTTTTCAATAGAATTGAAAAAAATGCCTGCCACGTCCCGCTTTTGCAGGACTCCGCTTTGCGGGGTCCCTTGCGGGAAAAGGCCGCCCATTCAGGTTAGGAAAAAATGATAAGCATATAATAGAAGGTTATAACAAAAAAAATGAACGTAAATTTGATGACTATTATAAGAATGGGCGGGGTTAACCCCCCGATTTATCGGGGTCATGAAGGACAGATTTTTCTAATGAAAAATCTGGGTTAACAGGAGCATACTCTTTTCTGTGATAAATCTGCGGAATAAATCTAACGGCGTAATCCTTCCTGAAATCCGTTTACTTTCCCGCCAGCGTGAGCGATTATATATTCACTCTTTTTCGCGCGCGCTTCTCTTTGTCATTTTAAAGTTTCTGATATAGTGTCCTCCGTAGGAGAAATTCTGTCGGCTCTCATTACGGTCATATAGGCAGAAAGACTCTTTTGGGCGAAAAAAGTCGCTAACCGAGTTTTCCTATTGTCTATCCGGGCGACTTTACAGGACGACAACAAGTCGCCAAAAACGGTAAATCCGACATGGCTCACATTCAGACGCGCACCTTTTTTTACATACGGAAAGTGTCCGCGAAAACGCTTTTCGCCGGTTTCATAGAGATACAAATCGCCAAGACGCATATTCCATCGGTTTTCGTGAAGCATAAAAACAAGACGCTTCCCTTTTTGCTGACCGAGAAGGCTGGCTCCCAAAAAAGAGTTGGGCTCCCGTATGCCGAGAAGTTCCAGAATCGTCGGCGCCAAATCAATGTGGCTTCCCGGGGTTTTTATTGTCTCTTCTTTTTTCAGGTTGGGCGGAATCACAACGAGGGGCACCCTGAAATAAGTTTCCTCCTTGACGATGTCGGGCAATTTGCTGTTGGGGAAAGTCCAGATGCCGTGGTCGCCAGTTATTACGAAAATCGTATTTTTTGCCCATGCCCTTCCCGCCGCTTTTCTGAAAAATTGTCCTATAGCATAATCGGTGTAAAAAATTCCTCTGGTATATCCTTTATAGATTTTGTTTTCGCTTTTTATGCGGGGCGTATCCTTTATTGTCGGAAATTTATGGTCAAACGGGAAATGGTTGCTTAGTGTCATTATTTCGGCAAAAAATGGCTCATCTTTTTCGTCCAGAATTTTGAGCGCATAATCAAATAAATCTTCGTCGCAGGGTCCCCATCCTATTTCCGCGCGTTTTCTCTCAGGGGTAAAATAAAAACTGTCAACGCCATGCTTCGACAGAAACTCGCATTTGTTCCCGTATGCCGGCGAATAGGAACTTATCCAAATTGTGCTGTAGCCATATTTTTTCAGAATCATCGGAAGACTGACGATTTTTAAATTAGGGAACATTTTATAAACTGTCGCCCCTATAAAGTGCGGAAAATATGAACACAAAATGGAAAACTCCGCTCTTGTCGTATTCGAAGCGTTAGAATAATAATTGGCAAATACGATGCCTGTTTTCGCAAGCTTGTCAATATTTGGGGTAAATGACGGATGTGCGCCGTATATACCGGATTCTTTAGCCCGGACGGACTCCATAAGAATAATAACAACATTTCTTTTTTTCGCCTCAGACGGAACAATGGGTACCTGCCTAAACGGATAATTTTTGTTGGGTGATTTTTTATAAAACATGCTCCTATTCCTGATTGCGCCGGAATCAGCATAAATTTTACCGATTTTCCTCAATGAAACGATTTCGCTGTACAAGATGTGAATTTTATATTTCAGCGGCAAAAAAAACAGACTGCTGTTTCTGTATGAAGTCTCACGGAAAGACAATGGCAACAGTAAAGTGGAAAAAAATGCCACCGATAGGAATACACGGAATATCTTTCGTGTGGCGATGTTCGGCTGGCGGCTGGCGGCAATCAACCACAGGACGAATGGGAAAAACCCAAAAAACAGGATGTCATACACATTAAGAAGATTTACCGCCGCGCCGAAAGATGAAGGCAGAAGTTTGATCTTTTCGCCGAACCCGCCTGTTAGAAAAACATTGAAAAACCGGTGATAAAGCGCAGACGATGCATAGAAAAACGAAACAAAAAAAGAAAACAAAAAAGAAAAAAGAAGCCTCATCCATTTCCTGCTGATTTTAAGAATCAGGAAAAAAACAGCCGCGGAAAAAATAATATACAGAAAAATGTCGACCGTCCCAAGAAGGTTGACAGGCGCTTTTTCCGCCAAGCGCGCGTAGAACGCGATGCCCGCAGGCAAAAGAAAGACAGGAATACACTCTCTAATCGTTTTCGATTTTCCTATAAAATCGCTCATTTTCTGTTCTCAGTAGTATATCATTTTTAGAACGAAAAAACGTGTTACTCAACGATATCAGGATCGATGCGCAGAGTGTAGCAAAGGGTTCTTATCTGTTTTTTTGTTTCGGGATTCAGTTTCGAAACCGCCGTTTTATTGCCAATAATCGCCCGGAAAACCGTATTGTGATAGAGATTTTCCTTTTTTCTGTCGGGAAGAAAAAAATAGATATCGAAAAGAATGTTCAAAAAGTCGATTTTTTCGAATTTCCCCAGCCTGAGTTTTTCGAGACGCCTTTCGATGCTTTCCTTCAGAATTCTCCTCGTGTAAAACCCGTCGAGATTGAGTTTGTTTTCCTTCACAAGTTCCACCAGCGATTTCACAGCGGGGATTTCCGAGTCCCTGTGGAATCTGGTTATTTCGACGAGTTTAAACATCAGAACCTTCGCGATTACGGGTTCTATTTCCTTCACCGGCTCACAAAAACAGTGATAGACGTTTTCGAATTCAAGGTAGTTGTCAAGCAGATTGGTGTATGTGTCCTTGAGTTTGAAAATTCTGTTTATCCAGAATTTGACCATTATGTTGTATCGCGCCTCTCCGAAGATATTGTCTATCGTGAAATGTCTTTTTTCAGATGTCCCGTTTTCAATCAGGTCAATTTCGAAAGGAAAATCCGGTTCGGAGACCTTATATCTGAAAACTCTTTTGGTTTCCGTCGTTTTCGCAAAAAACTCGGCGATCGCCTCGTCCCGGTTTATAAAAACTCTGAAATTTGGTTTTTCTATCGCTTTGAATTTTTCGGATTCCGAAGCGAGGTTCTCGGCAATGACGCCGCCGATGTAGGTATATATGGAATCTTTCTGCGGTTCGACAAGCTGCTCCCACACGCATCTGCCGTTTTTGTAGCGGTCAATGTTGGACGGAGCGGTTTCGAGAATTTTAAGGAAACTTTCCTTTATGTCTTCTCCCGAAAACCGCGAATAAATTTCCAGCGCCCTCAGGGCGAAAGCCATATTTTCAACCGGCTCGATTCCGCTTATTTCCGCCCAGAACCAGCCGCAAGACGTAAAAGAAAAAAGCGTGTATTTGAGCATCTCGAAGACGGAGAGGATTTCCTTTTTCTCATCGAAATTGAGTTCCTTTTTTTTGTGTTTTGATATAAATTCGTCTATAAGGGAAAAATCGTTCAAAACAAGCGCGTAGTCGGATATGACTTCGTTCCCGTTGAAACGGTTTTTTATCATTTTTTTGAAAAGGGGAATTGTTTTTCCCGCGAGAAATTCGAACGCCTCTCTGAGAGGTCCCCGCCACGCCTGTGTGGAATTGTTGTTTTCTTTCCCGCAACCGCAGTCTTCTTTCCACCTTCCGAGTCCGTGGGCGCAGGACCAGGAAGTCCCCTCCCCCACTCTGCCGTCTTTAATTCGTATTTCCCATGCGGCGGGAATCTTTTCGACAGCGTAGGAACCGTTTATAACTTTTATTCCCCTTCCGGGAAGTTCGTATTTAAGCAGATGCGCCAGACCCCTCTCGGCGAACGGCTGATGGTGACCGAATGTCTCGCCGTCGCAGAGAATTGTTATAATCTGGTCATGGTGCGTTTTTTCGGAAAAGGCTCCTTCTATTCGGTCCGCGGCGGTCTTTGAGTCGGCAAGCAGGTTTTCGAAAGCGACTTCGTCCGAAATTTTCTTGTGCGCGAGAATCGCCAATATTTCCCCTCTGGAAGTTTTAATTCTGTAAGGATATCTCGGGTCGATATTTCCCGACGAAACATCCATTTTTGTCTTCACATTTATGGGATTCGCCGACTGAATCTGGCTCGGAACGAGATAGACGAATTTCAGGTTTCTGTCAATGAGTTTGTTAACAATCGCTTCGTTTATCGCGGTTTCGGGAAGCCACATAGCGTCCGCGCGCCTGCCGAATGTCTTCTCGAAAACTTTCAAGCCCCAGTCGATATCGACGTCCGCGAGAAAGGGAATATCGAGCGGAAGAATCGTGTGGCTGCAAGCGCAGGCGATGGCGTTTGCCCATCCGAGACGTTTTTTCGATTTCCTGTCTCCGTCAACAATATCCTTCCAGATATCCGGGAATTTTTTTTCGAGCCATTCAGCGAGAGTCGGGCCAAAGTTGAAGGATATGTATTCGAAATTGTTCACAATATCAACCGTGTAACCGCTGTCGTTTATGACCCTCGCCCCGCTCGAGGGCTGGTAACACTCATAGAAAATTCTTTCGTTCCAGTCGTGATAGGGAGCAGCCGATTCCTGCCTCAAAATATCTTCGAGCCACGGATTGTTTCTCGGCGGCTGGTAAAAATGCCCGTGGAAGATGACGTATCTTTCAGCCATAAACCCTGTAATCTATATTCGGAAAAATGTTGTTTCTCTCTTCGCAAGTTTTTAGGAATTTTTCATTGAATTTGTTTTTTTCCAGCATTTCCGAAAGCGTAATGAAATTTTTCAGATGAAGTTTCGTCCTCTTGTGCGCGTAAGCGACCATCGTTCCCGTAGTCATAATAAAAGCCCAGTCGGAAGATTCGGCGAGCAGAAGTTCCCTCGCCATCTGGTTCAGAATTCTCTCTTTTATTCCCGATGCGTTTTTAATTTTGCCCGCCCAGAAAACCATTTTCTCTCCGGCATAATGCAAATGCCTGTAAATCCAATCGTTCGTTCCGTTAAGCCACACTTCATTATATCCTTTGTCTCCCCAGGTCGACGGAGACGGCTTCATCACTTGAAGTTGCGGGAACTTTCCCAGATATTCCGACGGGGTTATCGGTTTTATCTCCTTCTGGAAAGCCATTTCCCTGAAAAGAAAATAGAGAAAATCGGGACCTTCCCACCACCAGTGCCCGTAGAGTTCGGCGTCATAAGGCGACACGACCACAGGCGCCCTTCCCAGAGACGAACAAAGATATTCGCTTTGCATTTTTCGGCAGAAGAGAAAATGCTTCGCGTGCGATTCCGCTGCTTCGGCCGCCCAGTCGGGATTATACGGCTGTTTTTTGTTAAGCGGAACTTTTCCCGTAATTCTATAATATTTTATGCCGATGTTTCTCCTGACACCGTCTTTGTGGAGATGCGGCTTTATGTAGTTATACGGCAGGTCGTGCCCGACATCGCGGTAAAACTCCCTGTATCTGTAATCTCCGGGATACCCCACCTCCGCGCTCCACACCTGCATTGACGATTCGACATCTCTGGCGAAAACCGCCACCCCGCTCGGGCAGTAAACGGGCGCGTACACCGCGTATTTGGGGCGGGGTTTGCCGTAAAGAATCCCGTGCGTGTCCGTGAAAAAAAATCTGATGCCGTTTTCCTTCAGGATTTCGTCGACGCCTTCGGTGTAACCGCATTCGGCGAGCCATATTCCCCGAGGTCTTTTCCCGAATTTTTCCCTGTAGTCGGCAACCGCTGCGCGGACCTG
The DNA here is from genome assembly GCA_021161565.1 of Elusimicrobiota bacterium. GTDB lineage: Bacteria > CG03 > CG03 > CG03 > CG03 > JAGHAK01. Next base: position 10,328 of record JAGHAK010000086.1, read on the forward strand.
CGCGCGCTGACAGGCTTTCTCAATCATAAGGGGAAGAAATCCATGCGTGCCTGTGCAGGTTATTATTTCGAGGAAACCCTCGTCCTGAAATTTTTTGAAACCCTCGAGAATATTGCCGGAAAATTTCTCGAACACGTTGCGACAGGCAGCAATTCTCTTTTCGTAAAGTTCCACGGTAGACCGAAACTGGGAATTTTTCCCCACGCGAGCAAATTCCTTCTTTATGAGGGATTCGAGATTCGAAAGATATTTGGAATATCTGCTCTGAAGCATTTCATCGGAAAGCATATTTGCCAGAGGAGGTGTTATTGACATCGTCAGGCGAAACGGAATATTTTCGTTTTTGAGTTTTTCCATCATCAGAAGAAGCGGGATGTATGTCTCGGTCATCGCTTCGTAGAGCCAGTCTTCCTCCAAGAAGTCCTCGAATTCGGGATGTCTTACAAACGGAAGATGCGCATGAAGAACAATCGCGAGATATCCGACTGGCGTCACTTTTTAATTTTTCTGAAGAAACTCGAGGAACTACCGGGAATACGACTTTTTATCTGTTCCAGAAGCGTTCTTGTGTCGATTTGCGCTTTGACGAGGCTGCTTCGCGCAGCCTTGTCGAGACCAGTCGCCTTAATTATATTCTGCAGGTCTTCCTTTACAATCATCCATTCCTCGTCCACTTCGTCGGAAATTCCCGCCCGAGGAACAAGAACCGAGTTGGATGAAATCAAACAATAAAATTTCCCGCCTTTGACAAACCCGAGTTCCGCCCTGTATCGCGCGTCGGGATGCGGCACTTTCACATACCAGTTGTTGGCGCTTTTGTTGACGGACACATCGAAGAAAAATTTGTCTCTGCCTTTTTCGACTTCATAAATTCTCAGTTTTGGGGATTCTTTTATTTCTTTATTAAGTTCCCAGTAAGCGAAAACATAGGAAGGGTCCCGCGGCAGAAGGATGAGTCGGTCGCTGAAATATTTTTCGGGAAGAGCCGGGCCTGTGTCGATAAAAATTTTTCTCGGGGGCTTTTGAGTTTTTTTTCGCTTTTCAATTTTTGAAGTCGGTTTTTTCAAGCGCGTCGTCGCGGTTTTTACATTTTTCTTTTTCATCGCTGTTTTTGCCCGCCGTTTTTTAAGATTTTTCAGAAAGTCACGCACTTTCCGCTCCTGCGCCAGAGAAAGAGAGG
>JAGHAK010000068.1 GCA_021161565.1 Elusimicrobiota bacterium
ACAATCGGCGCGCGCGCGGGGGTTATTGGAAATGTTGATGACGGAAAAATCATTTCAGGCTTTCCCGCCCGCGACCACAGGCAGATGATGAAAATTTACGCCGCTTTGGCTAAGCTTCCGGAACTTCTAAAAAAAATGAGGAGAAAATGAAACAGCGCACAATAGAAAAAGAAGTTTCCTTCTCCGGTATCGGGCTTCACACCGGGCAAAAGTCAAAAATCACTTTCAAGCCGGCGGCTGTCGATTCGGGGATTTGTTTTTTCAAAAACGGTTCGAAAATCGTTCCCGATGCAGATAAAGTCACGAAGACAATTCGCGGAACGACGATAGGCGAGGGCGAAAAAGCCATTCACACGGTCGAGCATCTGATGGCGACTTTTCTTGGGATGGGCATCGACAATCTCTGTGTGGAGATAGCCGGTGACGAGCCGCCGATTGGCGACGGAAGCGCTATGCCTTTTGTCCGGATGATTGAAAGAGCGGGAATCGTCGTCCAGCGCAAGGAAAAAAGATATTATGTTCCTGGAAGAAAAATAGAATACCGCGAGAACGATGTCAAAGTGGAGGCGATGCCGTCGGATAAACTTGAAATAACGATGGTTATCGAATACGACCACCCAGTCATAAAAAAGCAGGAAAGAACTTTTGAAATAAACGAAGAGGTTTTCAAACGCGAGATTGCTCCCGCTAAGACATATTGCTTTGACTATGAAATCGAGCATCTGGAAAAAATCGGTCTGGTTCGGGGAGGAACGCTCAAAAACGCGATTGTCATTGGAGAGAAGGGAATTCACAACAGGGAGATTATGTCTTTCGAGGATGAATTTGTCCGCCATAAAATTCTGGATTTGATGGGAGATATTTTTTTGATAGGCAGACCCATAAAAGCGAAAATCACTTCTTTGAGAGGAGGGCACTCGTCGAATATCGCGCTTGCGAAACTGTTTAAGGAGGATATAAAAATGACAGGAAGCGAAACAGAACTCGGTCTGGAGGAGATAAAAAAAGCGATACCGCACAGACCGCCTTTTCTTTTTGTCGATAGGGTAAAAATTATAGAGCCGCTGAAAAAAGCGGTCGGCTGGAGAAAAATCCGGCCGGACGAATGGTTTTTCAAGGGGCATTTCCCCGAATATCCGATTCTTCCTGGCGTGCTTATTGTGGAGTCTATCGCCCAGACCGCGGGAGTTCTGTTTCTGGCAAAGCCGGAATTGGAAAACAAACTTCCGTTTTTTATGGCTATCGACGATGTAAAATTCCGAAATCCCGTTTTTCCTGGAGATGAACTCACCCTCGAAATAGAAGTTCAGCGCGCGCGCCTGCGCGGAGGAAAAGTCGCGGGAAAGGCTTTTGTGGGCGAGAAACTCGTTTGCGAATGCTCTTTTATGTTTTCGATTGTCGATAAAAAATGATTTCGGAACGCGCCGCGATTTCGAAAAACGCTTCAATCGGCGAAAACGTCGAAATAGAGGATTTTGTGAAAGTCGGCGATGGAGTGAAAGTCGGCGACGGAGTGAAAATTCTCCACGGAGCGGTTCTGTATAAAAACACGAAAGTCGGCTCGGGCACAAAAATATATCCTTATGCTTCTGTCGGCACCGACCCGCAGGATTTGAAATACAAGGGAGAGGAAACATTCTGCGAGATAGGAAAAAACTGCGTGATACGGGAATTCGTCACAATTAACAGGGGAACTTCCGCTACGGGAAAAACGGTAATCGGGGACAATGTTCTTCTTATGGCTTATGTCCACATCGCGCACGACTGCCGCGTCGGCGCCGGCGCGATTCTCGCCAACTGCGCCACTCTCGCCGGTCATGTCAGCGTCGGGGATCACGCTATTGTAGGCGGGCTCACGCCGATACATCAATTTGCGAGGATAGGCGCTTTCGCCATTTTGGGCGGGGCGAGCAGAATAAACAGGGATGTTCCTCCTTACACAATGGCGGCGGGCAATCCAGCCTATCTCTACGGACTCAATCTCGTCGGATTGAAAAGAGCGGGCTTTTCCGCCGAGAAAATAGCGCTTATCAAAAAGGCGTATAGAATTCTTTTCAAAAGCGGCATGGATAAAGAAAAAGCGATAGAAAAGGTTCGCAGCCTCGGAAAATCGAATGAGACGGAAATGATTGTGAATTTCGTATTAAACAGCGAGCGGGGGATAACCCGTTCGAAGTAGTTGAAAAAGCATTGAGAGAAGAAGGGAGGGGGGAATGTTAAAAAAAACCGTTTTTTTGATAATATTGACAGTTGTTTTTAGCTCGGTTTGTGGAGCCGCTGTCAAGAAAGTGCGCAGTTCTTCCCGTCATCGTCCGAAGTGGCTTGTGAAACTTCCTCAGGAGAAAGGCTACAATTATTTTCTCGGTATCGCACAGAACCAGCCGGACAAGGGTGTCGCCCTCGAAAAAGCCATAAGCGAAGCGCTGAAACAGGTTCTGACCACAATCGGAATCGTCGTCGGAACGAAAATGCGGATAAACAAGGAAATGACTGCGGACAAGACAATCACAAGAATGCTCGACGAATACAGGGAAACAGGCAAAGCGAAAGTCCGCGGGCACAAAATCAAGGGAATTTACACGGAGGAATTTGTCGACGGGGATAAGAGATTTTTCGATGTTTATGTTCTTCTGAGATATTCCGACAGGCAGATAAAGGCGGAGAGAAGGAGAATCGAACAGAGGCAGGCGGCGACCCGCCGATTAGCGCGCGCGAAGATGCCGGAGATAGACATAATGATAGAGAAAGGAATGGTGATGGACGCCTATCTTTCCGCGGCTCAGATTTTTACCGACCTTGCCGATCAGCCGACTTCGGGCGAATACAGGATTGTTCTCGGAAAGTTGAAAAAAATAATTAACGGAATTGGTCTGGAAGCAATAAATCTCAAAGGGAAAAAACCGAAGGTGAAAGCGACCCTGAGGTGGGACGGCAGTGAAATTCCAGTCGATATGCTGAAACTCGAGGCGGAGTTTTCCTCGGGTGCGGGAGAGATTCAGACCCCGCAAAAGACAACCGGCGGCACTGCCGAGTTCAAAATAGAAAAAGCGGCTTTTCAGGGGGGGATTCTGAAACTGAAAATTTTCCCCCCGCCTGACCAGTTTCTGAATCCTCTTGAAAACGCGTATATGGATAGTTCCGATTTTTCGTTCCTTAAAAAAAACATTGACGATATGGCTATTTCTGTAATTCTGAAGGCGGCCGATTTCGGCGGCAGAAAATATTGCCTGCTTGTGTGGGACGAAAGAGGCAGAAGGCAGGATTCGTTCGAGGTTTCCCTGACAAAAAATCTCACAAACGCGGGAATAAGCGTTCGGACTTTTTCGCGCATTCCTTCCGGCGTGAATTTCCGGAATTTTGAAGACGAAAACTTCTATGGTTTTCTGCGCAAGCAGGAAATTGGAGGCCTTATCGTCGGGGAACTCAAAATCGTTGATAACGGGAGCGTTTATAATTTGAGGAGCGTGTCGGCGAACATTTCACTGAAAGTCATAGACATAAAAAACAGAAAAGTTCTCGCGGCTTTCGAAAAAACGCAGACGGGAGTCCAGATAAATTTCGAGAGAGCGAAAATCAAAACGACCGCTGAACTCGTCAAGAAAATCGCTCCTCAGATTATTGACATTGCAACAGTTCAATAAGCAGATAGCGGGCTGAAAGAAGCAAAGGGTGAGTCGGCATTACGCAAAAAATGGATTGAAATTCGACCGAAGCGCAGTTCCGGAAACCTCGGGGGTCTATCTGATGAAGACCTCCCCTGGAACCGTTATCTATGTCGGAAAAGCGAAAAATCTGAAAAAAAGAATATCGCATTATTTCAGCAGAACTTTGTCGAACAAAACTTTTTATCTTATGGGCGAAGCGCGAAAAATAGAATATATAATAACCAAAAACCATTATGCGGCAAGGATTTTGGAAGAAAAACTAATAAAAATTTTCAAGCCGAAATACAATGTTGCTCTTACGGATGACAAGAATTATCCGTACATCTGTCTTACGGATGAAAAATATCCTCGTCTGGAATTTTCGCGGGGCAGGAAAACATCCGACTGTTTCGGACCTTATCCTGATTCGAAATCGGTGAGAATCGCGTTGCGGAACATAAACAGGATTTTCCTTTTGCCTGCTTGTTCGCGTGCGCTTTACCGCAAAATTCGCAAAATCGGCGTCCCTGAAAGTTGTATGTATTTCCATACCGAAAATTGTTCCGCCCCCTGCTGCGGAAAAATAACGCCATCCGCTTATGCGGAAAGAATCGCCGCGGCGGTGAAATTTCTGAAAGGCGGCAGAAAAAATATTCTGAAAGAACTCGAGGCGAAAATGCGCAGAGCGGCGACGGGAATGAATTTCGAAATGGCTATTCTTCTGAGAAATTCCATAAAGGCGTTCCGGGATATAACCGGAAAGATAGATGTAATTCAGGGTTTTGAAGGCGAATATCTTTTTAATGCCGCCTCGGCGCTGAATGAAATCCGCAAAATTTTTTCGCTGGAGAAAAATCCCGAAGTTATAGACGGAATTGATATTTCGCACATTCAGGGTGCTTTTCCCGTCGCTTCGGCGGTCAGGTTCAGAAACGGCATTCCCGAGAAAAGCGCCTACAGAAAATACAGGATAAATTTTGAGGGCATAGACGACTACGCGATGATTCGCGAACTTGTGAAAAGAAGATACAAAAAAGAGGAGCCGGATTTGATTCTTGTCGATGGCGGATTGGGTCAGGTTTCCGCGGTGAAAACGGCGCTTTTGGATATGGGAACGAATTTTCCCGTGGCGGGTCTCGCTAAGAGAGAGGAAATTCTCTATTTCGCCGATGGAAGAAGGGTTAAACTGCCAAAATCGTCTTCCGCGCTGAGACTTTTGATGTACATAAGAGACGCCGCCCACAGGTTTGCGGTTTCGTTTCACCGTCAGAGAAGAAGAAAAGCGATGTCATCCCCGCATACTCGCTCGTCGCGCCGTGATTTTTCCTGATTTCCATTGACGGAATGTGGAGCGGAAACCGCCTACCGTCTACCGTTTTCCGTCTTCCGTTTACCTTTGGAATGAGGGTATCGCGCCGTGATTTTTGAGGTCATCCCGCCGCGCGCCATGAAGTTTCCAGTTATTTCCACCCATTTGGGTTTGACATACCGGACAAAGTCCTCCAAAATTCTGTTGATGGCGTTTTCCTGAAAAATTCCTATGTTCCTGTAAGCGACAAAATAAAGTTTCAGAGATTTCATTTCGACGCAGAATTTGTCCGGTTCGTAAGTTATCGTAATCGTGCCGAGGTCTGGCAGCCCCGTTAGAGGGCACACTGTGTTAAATTCGGGATACTCTATTTTTATCTCGTATTTCCTGAACTGGTTTTTCCAAACCCCGATTTTCGGGAGTTTCGCGTCAATTCCGCTTCTCGACCGGGAGAGATATGTCTTATCGGATTTCATGCTTTTTGAAATAAACTCCTTTCTCGTATTTTATTCCGACCGTGCGAAAAAACGCTTTCACGGGTTTTTCCGCACAGGCGATATAATTTTTTTCGCGTTCCCCAATCAGAACAAACCAACCGCGTCCTCCTTTGACGGGTTTGATTTTATTTTCCCAGAAAAGTTCGCACCTGTCAATCATGGCCTTGAACTGCGCCGGCACGCCGGAAAAATAGACAGGGCTGATAAAGATAAATCTTTCTGCCGGTGAGATGTCTTTGAAAATTTTCGCGAAATCGTCTTTTATAACGCATTTTCCCGTACGGCAGCGGACGCATCCGCCGCAGGGCAGTATTTTGTAATCGGCGAGTCTGAAAACTGAAATTCGCTTGCCGGAAGTTCTGATTTTTTCGGCTACCGTGTCGCAGGTTCCGTTCTTTCGCGGACTTACCGAAATCACCGCGACGGGATTTTCAGAGATTAGGGGCGATATCTCTTTCAAAAATTTTTTTAGCGTCATCAAAAACTTTTCGTTCGTCGAGTATCATGAGTTTTTTATCTCTTACAAGGATTCTGCCGTTGACAATAACGTCCGATGCCGTGAAATTTCTTCCGCAAAACACAATTGCCGCCGCAGCGTCTCCCGCTCCCGCATAGGCGATGTCCCGGATATCGAATAGAACGATGTCCGCCGCTTTTTCTTCCGCCAGTTGTCCGATATCATCTCTTCCGAGCGCCTTCGCGCCGCCTCTTGTGGCAAGCCAGAGAGCGTCTCTGACGGGCATCGAAGTTACGCCTGTTTTCACTCTCGCCGCCAGCAGGGCGTTTCGTATTTCGAGAAGCATATTTGAGGAATCGTTTGACGCCGAACCGTCCACGCCTATCGAGACCGTTGCGCCGCTTTCAATCATCTTTCTTACTGGCGCGATGCCGCTTCCGAGCCGCAGGTTCGATGTGGGGCAGTGAGAGACGGCGGATTTGGTTTCTCCCAGCAGTTTTATATCTTCGTCGCTTAAATGGACGCAGTGGGCGAAAAGGACATCTTCTCCGAGCCAGCCGACTTCCTCCATATACCGAACCGGAGTTTTGCCGAATTTTTCAAGGCAGAAATTTTCCTCGTCGATTGTCTCGGCGAGATGCGTGTGCGACAGGATTTTTTTGCTTCTCGCCAATTTTATGCTTTCTCTTAGAAGTTCCTTCGTTACGGAAAACGGCGAGCAGGGTGCGTTTACGATGCGCGTCATCGAAAAAGGCTTGTCGTCGTGGTATTTTTCTATCAGACGCTCGGTATCTTTCAGAATTTCGTTTTCGTTCTGGACCACCTCATCGGGAGGAAGTCCTCCTTTTGTTTTGCCCAGCGACATAGATCCTCTTGTGGCATGAAGCCGCAATCCGAGTTTTGCTGCCGCCTCGATTTCGATATCGAGAAGGCCGTTTCCGTTTTTGGGATAAACATAGTAGTGGTCGAGCGAAGTCGTGCATCCGGAAAGCAGAAGTTCTCCCGCCGCTATTTTTGTCGAAATTTCGACCCATTCGCAAGTGAGATTTTTCCAGATTTTGTAGAGATAAACCAGCCAGTCGAAAAGTTTTGCGTCGGCGACTTTGGGAAGAACCCGCGTCATTGTCTGATAAAAATGGTGATGAGTGTTCACAAAGCCGGGAAGGGCTATTTTGCCGATGCCCGAAATCACGGTTCCTGCGGAATCAGGGAGGTTTTTGCCTATTTTTTTTATTTTGTTTCCTTCCGTCAGAATGTCGCAGTTTTTCAATTCCGCCTTTTCGTCGTTCATTGTCAGACAGCGATAAATGTTCTTTATCAGAATTTTCGGCCTGTCATTTTGAATTTCGAATTTCGAATTTTGATTTTTATTCGTATCCTTCTCCATAATTTGACTCCTTTGCCCAGAAATCGAAATGACGCAATTTGTATTTCTTGCCATCTGTTATGACTTCGACAAACCCGTTGCGGTCGGTTCTGTAAATCTGGCAGCCGTATTCTTTCAGTCGCTTAAGCACTTCTCTTTTCGGATGACCCCATCTGTTTCCCTGACCGACTTCTATTACTGCGACCAGCGGCTGCGACCAGTCAAGGAATTCCTGCGAAGTGGAGGTCGCCGAGCCGTGGTGGGCGACTTTCAGAAATGTGCACATAAGTTCGTCTTTGAAATGCTTCACCACAAATCTTTCCGCCTTTCTTTCGGCGTCCCCTGTAAAGAGGAAAGAGACTTTTTTGTAGGTCAGTTTCAGAATTATGGAATTTTCGTTTGCTTCCGAGCCGCCTCTGAAATATTTTTCGGGAGGATTGAATACCTCGATTCTGCAGTATTTGTCCCATTTGAAAACATCTCCCGCGTGCGCTTCCACATATTTTATTTTCTTTTTGTCCACCAGTTTGAGGATGTCCTCGTATACCCACGACGGATAGTCGAAACCCGGGTCGACGAAATTTCCGACCGGAAAATTTTTCAGCACTGCGCGCAGTCCGCCGATGTGGTCATTGTGGGCGTGCGACATAACGACATAATCTATTTTTTTCACTTTCAGCGATTTGAGATACGGGACGACGATTTTTTTGCCGGCGTCGAAGTTGTCGTATTCCGTCGCTCCGGGACCGGCGTCTACCAAAATTGTTTTCCCCCCGGGTGTCCGGATGAATTCGCAGTCTCCCTGACCGACATCCACAAATGTCACTCTGAGTAGTCGTCTTTTTCCCGTCGAAGATTTTTTTGTTCCCGCCTCGCAGAAATAGGGAAGGAGAACTATCAGCAGAAATGTAATGCAAAATTTTATTCTTGATTGACGCATTTGCTTTTATTATATATTTTTGTAACGGAAAAGCAAGCGGCATTTTGTGGTTGATGAGGTGGTTTTATGGTGGATAGAAAAATAGACGGAATCGAAGAAGACGCTCTGGAAATTATTTCCGATGAGGTTGCCCCGGAAAAGAAAAAACTTCTGGGTCCGGAGATTCACGAAATTGCCCGTGATGAGAAGTTTTATTCGAACATAATAAATTATCTCACCGGCTTGAATGTGGATGAAAAAGAATCAAAGGAACTATGGGAGAGGATTTTGATTCACAAATACTTGATAAGCGAAAGACTTGGCAGAAACATCGGCATTCGTGTAGCCGCTCTCGATTTTTTCCTGAATATCGAAAAACGGCTGGAAAGAGTGACTTTCAGAGATATAGAGGAAATGAAAAAGGTTTACACGGAAGCGGAGTACGATTCTCTCACGAGAACTTTCAGAAAGGATGTTCTTTTCAGGAAAGCCGCGAAACTGCTTGAAGCGGCGAAGAAGAAAAAGAATGACCTGTCGCTGATTTTTGCCGACCTTGACGATTTCAAAAGATACAACGATTCTCTGGGGCATCTCGCCGGCGACGCCGTTCTTTACGAAGTGGCGAAAATTCTAAGGGAATTTTCGGAAAATGTTTTCAGGTTCGGCGGCGACGAATTTATCTTGCTGGAAGAAGTTCCCAGGGAAAAGGCTCTGGAAATAACCATGGCAATCAGAAAAAAGATGGAGGAAAAAAATTTTTCGAAGAAAAACTTCGACAGGGGAATCGGAATAAGTTTCGGAGTCGCCTCTTATCCCGAGGATGGAAAGACTCTTGACGAACTCCTGAAATTCGCGGACGGCAATCTTTACGAATGGAAAAAGAAAAAAAACTTATTTTAATCGCCGATGACGAACCTTATGTTCGGGAAGCCATAAGAGCGATGGTTGAAGAACTTGGCGATTTTGATATTGTGGAGGCAGAAGACGGCAGAAGTCTGATCGATATAGCGAAGAGGATCCGGCCGGATTTGATAATAACGGATATCGTTATGCCCGACATCGATGCGTATCACGCCATCAGAGAACTTAAAGCCGATAAGAATTTCAGAGACACTCCTGTTATTTTTCAGTCCGCTATGGTGAAGGATAAAATCGTTTTTGAAACTCTGAAGCCGCCCGGACCCAGCGCATTCTTGGTGAAACCGTTTAAATTCGACGAGCTTAAAGAAATTCTGAGCGGTTTTTTCGGTTCTTAACTCTGCCTGCGGCTTGTCAGCCATATTTTTTTCTGATTCTCATCGCTTTTTCGGCGGTAGAAGGCAGACGGAAGCCGGTTTCATTTGCATTTTCCCTTATCATTCCGAAGGAGCATAATGACAGGATACACGTTTTCCATATCGCTTTTTGCGATGCCACGAAATGGGTTGAAAAAAATCCGCTAATTGTTTATGATATATATATCAAGAAATCAGAAGGTAGTTTTATGCCGATTAGGAGGTGTGTGCGGTGAAGAAGAAAAAAATTGTGCTGATTGCGGCTGTTTTCGGGATTGTCGCAGTGTTGCTCGTTCAGGCTTTCATAAGCAGTGTCGAAAACAGATACAAAGTCGGTTCCGAACCGGTGAATGTTTTGGTCGCCAAGGGCTATATTCCCGAAGGGACACTTGTCACGGATTATATGGTGGAAGTAAGGCGTGTTCCGAGAGAATATCTTTCTCCCGGCGCGGTCACTTCCATAAACCAGTTGATGAATGAGCAGGGAAAATTTATAAACGCGACCGTCGTTCCGATTATGGAAGGCGAGCAGATTACCACGACAAAACTCGTCCAGCCTGGAAAGCAGACTGGGATGTCCATTTTGATTCCGGAAGGTTACAGGGCTGTGTCTATTGAAATCAGCGATGTCAGCGGCGTTGCCCGTCTGATAAAGCCGGGCGACCATGTGGACATTATCGGAACCTGCGAACTGGTTATAAAGCACAAGCCCATTGCCGAAACTTTTACTCTTTTTCAGAATGTCCTCGTGTTGGCGATTGACCAGCAGATGATGGGAACAACCGTGGTTCCAGAAAAACAGCAGTCGGAGAGCGCTTCGGAAGGCATGCTTTCGAGCGGCGAAGACACCGGCGAGAAAATTCCCACGGCGACTCTCGCGCTGAAGCCCGCCGAGGCGCAGAAAATCACTCATCTGGCGAAAGTTGGGGAGATAAAACTCGCGCTAAGACCCATCGGAGAGAAAACCGTGTTTCCTCTCGGCGCGACCGAAACCTCTGACCTGGTGAAATAATGTCATCGGGAAGAGTCATAACGGTTATCGGAGCGAAAGGCGGAGTCGGACAGACAACTTTTTCCTGCAACCTCTCGCTTGCTCTCAAGAACTGTGGAAAGAATGTTGTCCTGCTGGATTTTAACACCGGACTGCTCGGGGAACTTTCTCTGATGCTCAATATGAGTGTCGACAAAACTCTGATAGACCTTCTGCCTGTGATGGACCAGTTGACCGGCGAACTTCTCAGGGGATTTGTTTCGAAACATTCATCGGGGATGGATTTTCTCACCTGCGCGACCGAGAGAAAAGAAGTCGCCGAAATAAAGCCCGCCCACATTTCAAAGGTTGTGGATTCCTTTCAGACGTCCTACGATTTTGTCGTCATAAATCTCGGCAGGGGTTTCAGCCCTGTTCAGATTGCCGCCTACGATTCGAGCGACCTTGTTTTTCTTTTGCTGTCCCCGGAACTGCTTTCTCTTTACCATACCAGAAAAATTGTCGATGGATTTATCGAAAACCATTTTCCTCCGCAGATAATAAAATTCGTTTTGAATAAAAGCGGTCTGAAAAATTCGCTTCATCTGCAGCAAATAAAAGATTATCTCAAAGAAGATGTCTTCTGGATTCTGCCCTATGATGCCGAAACGATTTTCGAATCGATAAACAAGGGAGTTCCCGTTGTTGTCAATTCTCCGAAGTCCGCGTTCGGGAAAAATATAATTCAGCTTGCGCAAAAACTTTCCTATGCCGAGGATGACGACGAAAAAAGCCACAGCGTTTTTTCCGGTTTGCGCGAAATTCTCGCAAAGGCGAGAAAGGATTATTCCAAAATGTCTGCTGAGGAGCCGGCAAAAAAGGAGCAGTCCCCCGCCGCAAAAGATGTCTATGCGCCTCTGAAAGAGAAAATTTACGCTAAACTTGTGGAGAGAATAAAAGAAAAACAGATAGACACGTTGAACATCAGGTCCAAACAGCAGGAGGAAGCCGCCCGCAGCGAAATCGAAAAAGAAATCGAAAAAATTCTCGCCGAAGATGGTTCGTCGATTTCGCAGAGGGTCGACAGAATCAGGCTCACCAAAGAGATAATGGACAGGGCTCTGGGGTTGGGTCCTATCGAGGATTTGCTCCGCGACCCGACGATTACTGAGGTTATGGTGAATGGCCCTGATAGAATTTATGTTGAAAGAAGAGGAAAAATTAGTTTGACGAACAAAAGGTTTTCTTCGATGGACGAACTGATGAATGTTATCCAGCGGATTGTCGTTCCGCTTGGAAGAAGAATCGACGAGGCGTCTCCTATGGTTGACGCGCGGCTTGCCGATGGCTCCAGAGTCAATGTTATAATTCCGCCATTGTCCCTTGTTGGTCCGACGATAACGATAAGAAAGTTCGGCAAGGAACTTTTCACTTTTTCCGACCTCATTCATATGGGTTCCATAACTGCGGAGATGGTCGAGTTTATCAGGGTTTGCGTTTTGATGAGAAAAAACATCATAATTTCCGGCGGGACAGGCACCGGCAAGACGACTCTGCTTAATGTCGTTTCGGGTTTTATTCCGGCGGATGAAAGAATCGTCACGATCGAAGACGCCGCGGAACTGCGTCTGCCGCAGGAACATGTTCTTTCTCTCGAAGCGCGCCCGCCAAATATCGAGGGAAAGGGGCAGGTGACGATAAGGCAACTTGTCATAAATTCGTTGAGAATGAGGCCGGACAGAATCATCATCGGGGAATGCCGCGGCGGTGAAGCGCTGGATATGCTTCAGGCGATGAACACGGGTCACGACGGGTCTCTTACGACGATTCACGCCAACAATCCCCGCGACTGTCTGAGCCGGCTGGAAACGCTTGTTTTGATGGCGGGAATGGATCTGCCCGTTTCGGCAATAAGGGAGCAGATTGTCGCCGCTATCAACATAATAGTGCAACTGGGAAGATTTTCCGATGGGACGAGAAAAGTCACGCACATCTGCGAGGTGACAGGCAAAGAGCAGAATAACATCGTGATGAGCACTTTATTTCAGTTTCGGCAGACCGGCATCGGCGAGAAGGGGAAGGTTCTCGGGCAATTCCTTCCGACTGGCGTTATGCCGACTTTTATAGATGAGATAAAATCCAAGGGAATAGAACTTGATATGAGCATTTTTTCAAGAAAGTGAATGGGGGGGGAGTTATGAAAAAAATTATTTTTCTGATTTTTGTTTCTTTTTTTCTCGCTGCCTGCGCCGACCAGACAATAACTTTTAAAGGCGAAGTTCATCGGGGAGAGGTGACTTACCAATACGAGATACCGGGAGACACAACCACAGGAACATACGAAGTTCTCGTCGATTCCGGCGGCTGGGCAGGCGCTTCCGTGAAAGAGATAAACCACTCCGAGCGCGTTTTGACCGACGCTTCCGGCAGGTACGAACTTCAGATAAAAGTGCCGCGCAAACTCGGTTATCCGAGCGCGGAAAGTTTCACCATTCAGGCGTGGGCGCCGTCGGGAGTTTCATCGAGAGACGAGAAAATTTCGTATTATGTCCACGCCCGCCCCGGCGAGACGGTTTATGTGAGACCATTCCTTCTCGTTTATCACACGAACGAGGAAACGGAGCCTGTTCAATGATAATAATTCTTCTCAAAGCGCTGATTTCGTTTCTTGCTTTCGGCGCGGTTTTTTTCCTGACACAGAGAGTATTCGAAAGAATTTCGCGGGAAAAAATCGAGAAAGAACAGAATGTCCGGAAGCGGGAGTCTGTTTTTGCCAGATATCTCAATATTCTCGAACGGAATCCCGCCTCGCAAGAGGCGAAGGTATCGAAACTTATAACGGCGACGGCCGGAATTTTTCTGGTTTTTGCCGCCACCTCATCGCTTTTTCTGTCCGTTGTGGCGGGACTATTCGGTTTTTTTGTCCCGCAACTTATCGTAAACATTCGGAAGGAGAGAAAGGCGAAAAAAATCGACGAACAACTTGCCGACGGACTTGTGCTGATAGCAAATTCGCTTAAAGCAGGGATGAGTTTTCCGCAGACGCTTGAGGTTATGGCTCGTCAGGGAACGCCTCCTCTTTCCTCGGAATTTGCCGAAGTTTCGCGCGAGGTAAAATTCGGAGTTCCGATGGAGAAAGCGCTCGCAAATCTCGCCGGCAGATGGCCGAAGGTGGCAAATCTGAGAATCGCGGTTATCGCGATAAACATAGCGCAGGAAGTCGGCGGGAACCTCTCCGAGACGCTTTCCCGTCTCAGCGAGACGATGAGAAAAAGGAAAGAAATACAGGGAAAAAT
>JAGHAK010000090.1 GCA_021161565.1 Elusimicrobiota bacterium
CTCCCCCCTTCCAGGGGGGAGATTAAGTAGGGGGTTCTTTTACCCTTTCTACTTTTCCCCTTTTCAACTTTTTCACTTTTCATTTTCCATCTTTCATTTTTCATTTTTTATTTGTCATTTTCCATGCGGAATTGCTCGCGATGTTTTTAATTTTTCCATTCCCCCTGTTTTTCCCGGGGTTTCAAAGGGGTGGAACCCCTTTGCTAAAATTCGGTAAAGCCGAATTGTCAGCCCCGCCATCGGCGGGGTCGGAAAAAATCCTTATAGCACATCGGAATTTATTTGAAATTCCGATGCTATAATTAGTATAATAAAAAAAATGGAAAAAGGAAAAAATAAAATGAAAATTATCGTCTGTCCATCTGGCTTTAAGGAATCGTTAAGTTCGTCTGATGTTGCTGAAAAAATAAGGCAAGGTCTTTTAAGTTCAGGGTTAAAAGCCGACATTAAAACGATTCCCATATCAGACGGAGGCAGGGGAACGGTTGACTCATTTTTAAAAGCAAAGAAAGGGGAAAAAATTTTTTGTTCTGTAAGAAATCCTCTTGGCGGAAGAATCAAAGCCGCTTATGGAATTTTTAATAATGAGAAATTAGCCGTAATTGAAATGGCGGCAGCCAGCGGACTTGAACTTATACCGAAGGAAAGAAGAAATCCGATGAAGACAACGACTTTCGGCGCGGGAGAGATGATAAAGGACGCTCTGAAGAGAAATTGCAAAAAGATAATCATAGGCGCAGGCGATTCCGCAACTGTTGATGGTGCTACTGGAATGGCGCAGGCCATTGGTTACAGATTTCTGGATAAAACGGGCAGGCAACTTCCCGGTAGGGGCGAAAACCTTGTCAGAATCGAAAAGATAGATTGTTCGAAAATTGATAAGAGAATAAAGGATTGCGAGTTTATTGTTGCCACAGATGTAAAAAATGTCCTTCTCGGGGAAAAAGGGGCAAGCAGAGTATTCGCGCCTCAGAAGGGAGCAACTCCGCAGATGGTTGAGAAACTTGAAAAAGGTCTTTCAAACCTCAATGTGTTAATAAAGAAAAGATTTAAAATTGACATAAGCAAAATTCGGGGTTCCGGCGCGGCAGGAGGCTTTGCCGGCGGTTGTGTTGCTTTTCTGAACGCAAAAATAAAATCAGGCGCTGAAATTATTTTGGAAAATCTGAAACTTGAAAAGCGTATCGAAAATTGCGACTTCGTGATTACGGGCGAGGGAAAAATAGACAGGCAGACGCTTTCAGGCAAGGCTGTTTTTCGTGTTTTGAAAATTGCGGAAAAGTACAAGAAGCCCGTCATCTGTCTTGGAGGAGATGTAAGCGAGGTTGCCGGGAAAAATCGTCGGGAAAGTGTTGTCTTTTTCAGCGTAGTAAACAGGGCTATGCCTCTTTCAGAAGCCATTGAACACGGATCAGAGCTCGTTTTTGAAACCTCAAAAAATGTGGGTAAAATTCTCGGATGGTTAAAAAAAGCGTAATTCCAAAAATATCGCGACAGGTTTTGAAAATTCTCAAATTCGGCGGCCTCGACTTGCCAGAATTTGCGAAAAGCAGAAAAGCAATTAAATCAAAAATGATTTTGTCAGAAACCAGCAGGCAAGGACAAGAAGAAAAAAACTGCAGGAAAAAATAATTGCTTTGTAGAACTTCGGTTTTATAAATTTTCTGCCATGAGAGAAACTGAAAGATACAGTTGAATACCACAGGAAGTCAGCGAGAATGTGTCCTGAAAAGAAAACAGCAATTCCTTTTATTCTGTATTCCGATGCCTGAATCAGAAGGCCGAGACCTATTGTTATCCACCAGATGAGCCAGTAGGGATTTGATAAACTTCCGACAATTCCTGTAATTATTGCAGGAAATGTTCTGCTCTGCGGGTTGGCGGTTAAGTCTGCTTTACTGTTTTGAAAAATAAGGCCTGTTGCAACAGCGACAAGAATAATTCCGCCGAGAAAAAAGATTATTTTTTTTACCATTACGGAATTAAACAGCGAATGTCCTGTTTTAAGAATTAAAAATATCAGGCTCACTTCCAGAATTGCGTGTCCAAGAATAATCAGAGTGCCCTGCCAGAAACCTTTTTTGAGAGAATTTAAAATCGTAAGAGTAAGAAGAGGTCCGGGACTTAACGCTCCTGAAAGGGCAATCACAAATGAACTGAAAAAAAGCAAAGTCAAATTCATTGCGAAATTATAGTAAATTTAGCCTGCATTATACATACTAAATGGAGGAAACCGCCCTTTCGGTAGATATATCACAATAAAATGTGGAAGTAAGAGAGAATTGAAAAAGATATTATATATTCGGGAAATCTTTCAAGAAAGGGCGGGGCTAACCCAGCCCCTTCCGAGAAGGGGCTGCCCGTAGGGTGGATTATTCCCCCCGCAAAATGCGGGGTGAATAATCCAGGTTAAAGCAGTCAAGCGACCCGACAGTAATTTAGACCTCTTTCGGGATTGGATTTCTCCGCTTGACAACATCCGCTCGTTTTTCTAAAATCAAATACAATGAAAAACGAAAATCGCGGAAGGAAATCTTCCGCAAAGAAAATTCTTCTGGTTTATCCGTCTTATCCTGTCACGTTCTGGAGTTTCAAATACGCCTTGAAGTTTGTTTCCAAGAAAGCCACTCACCCTCCGCTCGGCCTTCTGACCGTCGCGGCGATTTTGCCTGACGAGTGGGATAAAAGACTGGTCGATATGAATGTGTCGAATTTGGAGGACGGCGACCTCGATTGGGCGGATTATGTTTTTGTCAGCGCGATGTCCGTACAGAAAGCGTCTGTTGAAGATGTGATTGACAGATGTCGCCAGAGAGGCAAGCCGATTGTCGCCGGCGGACCTCTTTTCACGATTGAGCACAAATATTTTGACAATGTGGATTATTTGGTTCTCAACGAAGCGGAAGTTACGCTTCCTTTGTTCCTGAAAGATTTGGAGTCGGGCAAACCCAGACACGTTTACACATCGAACGAACTTCCAGACATAAGGAAAACCCCTCCGCCTCGGTGGGAACTCATCGATATGAAGAAATACGCATCGATGAATATACAGTATTCCCGCGGGTGTCCGTTCAACTGCGATTTTTGCGATATTCCGTTGCTTTACGGGCATAAAGTGCGAACGAAAACTGACAGCCAGATTTTAACGGAATTGGAAAGTTTGTATTCCCGCGGCTGGCGCGGCAGAGTTTTTTTTGTAGACGACAATTTTATAGGAAACAAGCGCAAATTGAAAAATGGTATTTTGCCTGCGATAGCCGGATGGATGCGGAAAAGAAGATTTCCGTTTGTTTTCAATACGGAAGTTTCCGTGAACCTCGCTGATGACGAAGAACTTATGCGGATGATGGTCAAGGCAGGTTTTGCCGCTGTGTTTGTCGGAATAGAAACTCCCGACGAGGCGAGTTTGGCCGAATGCAACAAATTTCAGAATAAGAATCGCGATTTGGTTGCCTGCGTGAAAAAAATCCAGAAATTCGGTCTTGAGGTTCAGGGCGGATTTATTGTTGGTTTCGACAGCGACACATCATCCACTTTCGAGCGTCTTATCACTTTTATTAGAAAAAGCAGAATTGTGACGGCGATGGTCGGTCTGTTGAGCGCGCCGCCGGGAACGAAACTCTATCAGCGCCTCGCTTCGGAGGGAAGAATCCTCAAATTTTTTTCGGGAAACAATACGGATTTCTCGACGAATTTCATTCCTAAAATGCCGTTTGATGCGCTTGTTGACGGTTACAAAAAAATTATCGGCAGAATCTATTCTCCGAAATGCTATTATGAGAGAGTGAGGGATTTTTTGAAAGAATACAAACCTCTGGCAAAGTCCTCCCGTTTTGATTTCAGCAACATAAAAGCCTTTTTTAAGTCCGTATTCTCGTTAGGGCTGGGCAGGGATAGACAAATGCGTTATTATTACTGGAGACTTTTCTTTTGGTCTCTTTTCCGGCGTCCCCGCGTTTTCCCTTTGGCAATTACTTTCGCAATTTACGGTTATCACTTCCAGAAAGTTTTTGAAAGATATATTTATCCCGCCTGAATTTTGCCGGCTTCAACCCAAATTTTTTTCGAATCTTGAAATCCGCTGTTTTTTTTGCGACAATATCCGCGGCGAATTGCGCCTGTAGCTCAACGGATAGAGCATCTGCCTTCTAAGAGAAGGAGCCTCTATGCGGAATAAAACGTATAGAGTGGATGCGGCTGTATGCAAGGAAGTCCTCAGGCAGAAAGCCCGGATCACTTGCAGGAAACCCGCCAATGGTGGGGATCCTCAGAGACTATACGCCGCACACCTGAAATGGTGAAGACATAGTCCAGCCAGCAAGTCCCGAAACTTCGGGATGGTCAGAGAAACCTGATGCTGGATGCTAAGCAGAGGGTTGGAGGTTCGATTCCTCCCAGGCGCGAAAACTCAGCTTTGCTAAATTTTTAGCAAAAGGGTTAACACCCCTTTGGGACCCCCAAAAAAAGATAGGGGAGTTTCAAAGAGGGGCTTGCCCCTCTTTGTGATATGGTGAGTGTAGCTCAGCCCGGTTAGAGCACCAGGTTGTGGCCCTGGGGGCCGGGGGTTCAAATCCCCTCACTCACCCCAGATGAGATACCACTTTGAACTTTTAATTTTTAGATTGACAAGTGTTGCCTAAGAAATTGCAATTGAAACAACTAACTTAGGCAACAAAAAACAAAATAGAAGGCTTTCAGAAAGAGGGCATATTGAATCACATTATATGGTAGTTAGCCAGAATATCAAAGGCGTCAGCAATATATTCCAGAATATTGACAATCCCCAAATGTCAATATTTATGGTAAAATGTTGACATGTTTACAAAAAGTGGACTACTTTATACTTTATTGACCAAAAATTTTTATTGGCTAAATTTTATTTAATTTTTTATAATTACAGAAATGAAAGTTCCGGAAGAAATTTTTAAATTGATTGAACGGTTTAAAGACAATCTTGAAGATTACAAATCCGGCAGATACAACGAGACACAGGTGCGTCTTGAATTTATAGACCCATTCTTCAAAGCTCTTGGCTGGGATGTTCATAATGAAAAAGGATACGCTGAAGCATACAAAGATGTTATTCACGAAGACGCAATAAAAATCAGCGGAGCGACAAAAGCTCCTGATTATTGTTTCCGCATAGGAGGGGTAAGAAAATTTTTTCTTGAAGCCAAAAAACCCTCAATTGATATAAAACACGACACGCACCCTGCCTATCAATTGCGGCGGTATGCGTGGTCTGCGAAACTTCCTCTTTCAATTCTTACTGATTTTGAAGAATTTGCAGTTTATGACTGTCGGTTTAAACCTGTTAAAACTGATAAAGCCTCAACAGCCCGTATTCTTTATCTTAACTTCAGGGAATACATAGACAAATGGGAAGAGATTTCTTCTATATTTGCTCGCGAAGCAGTGCTCAAGGGTTCTTTCGACAGATACATTGAATCAAATAAGAAAAAGAAAGGCACTGCTGAAGTGGATTCTGCTTTTCTGAAAGAGATAGAAACATGGAGAGAAAACCTCGCAAAGAATATTGCGCTCCGCAATCCCAAACTCAGTCAGCGCGCAATTAATTTTGCAGTACAGAAGACAATAGACCGTATAATATTTTTGCGTATAAGTGAAGACAGGGGACTGGAATCATACGGAACTCTCAGAGAAGTCGGAAATGGAAACAATGTTTACAGGCGATTATGCGAAATATTCCTAAAAGCTGATAAGAGGTATAATTCAGGGCTCTTTCATTTTAAAAGAGAGAAGGGTATCTCAACGCATCCTGATGAACTTACACTCACAATAAAAATAGATGATGCGCCTCTTAAAACAATCATAAAAAGCCTTTATTATCCTGACAGTCCATACGAATTTTCTGTTCTACCGTCTGACATTCTTGGTCAGGTTTATGAGCAGTTTCTTGGGAAAGTAATACGACTGACTTCATCACACCGCGCAGTTGTGGAAGAAAAACCCGAAGTGCGCAAAGCAGGAGGGGTATATTATACACCCACATACATTGTGGATTATATAGTAAAAAATACTGTTGGCAAACTTGTTGAAGGCAAAACGCCAAAACAGGTAGAAAAATTGAAAATTCTTGACCCTGCCTGTGGTTCAGGTTCTTTTCTTATAGGCGCATATCAGTATTTGCTTAACTGGCATAGGGATTGGTATGTGAAACACGGTCCACAGAAACATAAAAAAGTGCTATATCAGGCAACAGGCGGTGACTGGCGTCTTACAACAGACGAAAAAAAGAGAATTCTGCTTAACAATATTTATGGCGTTGACATAGATGAGCAGGCAGTGGAAGTTACAAAACTTGCTTTGCTTCTTAAAGTCCTTGAAGGGGAAACACAGCTTCAGTTACTACATGAGCGTATTCTGCCAAACCTCGGCAACAACATAAAGTGCGGTAATTCTCTGATAGGTCCGGACTTCTACGAAAATCAGCCGATGGATTTGTTTGACGAGAAAGAGCAATACCGTATAAACGCATTTGACTGGGAAACAGAATTTCCTGAAATATTCAGCGGTAAAAACCCCGGCTTCGATGCTGTTATTGGAAATCCTCCGTACTTTAATATTAGTATTCTTGATAAAAAAATATTTCATTATTTGGAATCAAAATATAAAAAAATTCATACTGGTTACAACGATATAATGTATTATTTTATTTACAAAGGGATTGAACTTTTGAATAGTTATGGGGTTTATGGTGTTATTACTTCTAACTATTATCTTGGAAATAGCTATGCCAAACTGCTTAGAAAATACTTAAAAGAGCATGTTTCAAAGATCATAAATTTCAAAGACTTTCTTATTTTCAAAGATGCAAATATTCACACAAATATAATTATTGCTCACAAAAATCCAAATTCAAATGAAATACATTTCTTTGAAAAAGCAGATAAGCAAACA
>JAGHAK010000161.1 GCA_021161565.1 Elusimicrobiota bacterium
GTTACGACTTCTACGCAGATTGCGGAGAAGTTTTTGATGTTTGGAGAGTATTTAAGAAAACAAATCCTCCTACATCCCCCTTTGAAAAAGGGGGACAGAGGGGAATTTTGGTTGCGGCCGAAGGCCGCCTTAGGGGGTTGTTATGAAAAAAATAATTTTTATTCTTGTTTTTTTTAGTGCCGGCGTCCATGCTGACCGTGCGGGTGTTTCTTTTCTTAAGATTTCGCCTCTTTTGCCATTGGAAAATCTCGGATGTTTCAACAACGGCATTTCAGGATTTTGGCATAATCCCGCTCTGCTGGGCGGGAAAAAAGAAGCGGCAGTTGCCTACAATGCCTGGCTGGATGGTGTGAAACTGAATTATCTTGCTGTTGGACTACCCTCTGCAGCCGGAAATTTCGGCTTTTCGCTGACTTATCTCGATTCGGGCAAAATCCCTGAGACGACATCTTCCGCCAAAGACGGAACGGGGAATTACTTCTCATCCTTGGCGTTTCGCGCCCGCGCCGGTTATTCGAAAAAACTGGGGTATTTCAGATTTGGAATTTCCTTTTCGGATATTAACGAGGAAATAGCCGGGAAAAAGGCGTCTGGCGGCTGTCTTTCGGCGGGAATTTTCAGAAGGGGAAAGAATCTTGAGTTTTCCTTTTTTCTGAGAAACTTTGGATGGATGACGGAAATGGACGAGAAATCGTCCTCGCTGCCTGCTATGGCGGGTTTTGGCGCTGCGAGAATTTTCAAATCGGGGAAATTGGGTTTTATCGTGTCAGCAACATCCGGAGAAAATCTTTCGGTTTCCGTTGGCGGCGGTGTCACGGCATTCAAGAAGGGCGGAAAGATGCTTGAATTTCTCGTGGGTTATAGAACGGGATTTGAGGATGCGGGTGGTTTCGCGGGTTTTTCCGCCGCCGCGCGGGTTAAAGTCGACGGGCTTTCTATTCGTCTTAGCGCTCATTACTTTGCCGATCTTGGAAGTCCATTGAGAATTTCTATTGGCTTCGCTTTTTGATGGGCCAAAAATTCGCGTTTTTCCTTCTAATTTTTTTATGCTGTCCGTCGGCCGCCGCTCCGGTTTTCAGAATATCAGGTTCTTACGATTCCTATTACAATATGGAGAAAGACCGCAGGGATGCCCGCTGGCATCTTTCCGATTTTCCGCCGCTGATGAAACTCTATCCCTGGTCGGGAGATTCGGCTCTCTCCTCTTGGGTTGATGTCCATCCACCTTCTGATGCGGAACCCAGTCATAACATAAATCTCATTTTTGAAGTTTCAGGTAAAAAAATTGAATCTTCCATATCTTTTTCTGCCACTTCATCGAACGATATCATCGCTTACAACGAGACGAGGCCAATTTACCTGAATAACGCTTTTTTTCGCTACAAGAACGATTTTTGGAGCGGTTCGTTTTTTGTGAAGCGAAAACCCCGACCGTTCGACGACCCGATGGGGCTGTTTGTCCCCGGCGGTCCGCCGAGGTTTCTTTTCGAGGAATCCCCAATGAGAACTTCCGAGTGGCCGCTTGGGTGGGACGGCAAGGACTGTCAGGGCGCGGAAATCGATTTTCGGCCAGGCGATTTCAGCGCGCGAATTCTTGGAATCGACAGATACTCGAAATATTATGTCAACTACGACGGGACAAAGGAGTTTGCCGATTCATATTATATCACTTCGAGAATCAAAAAAAACTATGGCGGCAGGGAAATAGGATTCACTTACATAAGGGACTCGTGGAGAAGCGACCGGGCGGTCGACACTCACGAGGAGTCGCTGTGGATAGCGTCGCTTGATGGAGATTTTCCTCTTGCCAGAGGGATTTTTTTCAAGCCGCAGGTCGCGCAGACGGTCGGCAGATATATTTCGAGGTTCGACCTTGTTTTCGATGAGGGTTTTGCCTGGATACTGAAATTCGTGGCTTCGTCCGATAAAGCCGATTTCGAGTTTTCGGCAAGAAGCATTGGTGAAAGATTCTCTCCGGTTCTCGCCCGGTTTTATTCGAACGAGAAAGGTTTTAATATGAAAACGGATTTCGGCACCCCGGCAGGGGAATTTTATGTGTATTACGATTACAAAACAAATCAGTCCGGCGATTATCCCGTCAGGGACACGCGAATACAAATTTCGCCTTATGAGAAAAAAAATTATTTTTTCAGGATAAAATATCAGGACATAAATTATTATTACACAGGCAGCACTTATGACGAGAGGGAAGTTGCGGGGCTGAAGCCCGAAGCGCGGTTTCCCGCCGGGAAAAACTTTGATATAGAAAGTCATCTGTTTCTGGCGAGAATGAGCAAGCCGATATGGGAAAAAGCCGAAGTTTCAAAAGAGTATTTTTTGAAAGGCATATTCAGTCCTGCCGCGAAAATTTCTTTTTCAGCGGATGTCAAATTTATAGACAATCTTTTCACCCGGAATCTTGACGAGCATCTTTATTTCCTCGGCGAGATTGAAAAACTGAAGGAATTTTACCCCAGGGAAACCGACCCGTTCTATATGGACCCGTCTCCGACGGACGACTGGATTTACAAAGCCGACGAATTGAGGCATTTTTTCTGGGGTTTCGGTTTCGATTGGCTTCTTTCGGGAAGCAGTTCCTTTTCAGCGAGATTTGAAAGAAGGCAGCCCGGCATCGATGTGGCAAGCGGGCTTGTGGAAAATACGCAGGATATTTTTATGGCTAAATTCTCTACGAAATTTTGAATATGGGGGATACTATGAGAAAATTCATATTTCTGATTTTCTTTGCGGGTTTTGTTTCCGCAGAAGACAACACAGCGATTCTGGATCGGCTGACGAATAATTCCGCCTCTACCGCCACGAGTCAGGGAATTTTGAAGGGGCTACTCGATAATAAAAGCGATGAAGAATTTCAGATGATAAAGAAATCAAGCGAAATTCCGCCTGCGGTAGTCGAACCCCCAAAAAAGGAAGAAAAGAAACCTGTTTTGCCCGCGCCGTCGGTGAAAAAAGAAGGACCGATAAAAAAGATTATAAGGGAAGAAGTTAAGGAAAAATCATCCGTCTCAGTAAAACCGAGATTTATCGGGCGGCTTCCGGCGGAATACAATCCTGCCGAAAACATAAAAGGAAGCGTTTGGAGATTTTCGGAAAAACCAGAAAATATTGCGGGCGTAAATTTTTCTTTCGCAACTTCTGGGGACATAACGGGCGAAGTTGATATCAGAGCAATCACAAACGAGGAAGCGCAACTGGACAAATACTATACGAAGTGGTATTACTGGACGCTTTCCCTGAACAGGGCGCAGATTAAAATTCCTTTTTCCTTTGGTGCTATTTTGGCGTATCATAACGAGAAGATTATCGACCTCGAAAAGCCGATTGTCAATTTCACGCCGCTTGATCTCGTTACTGCGCCCCGCGTGGACGCATGGGAGGAAAAATTCAATCCTTACGAAAATGATCTGTTTTACAAGATAAAACGTGTGCCTCTGGGAATTGGCACACAGGGCGTGGTCGCCGAATTTGGAAATTTCGCGAAGATTTTTTTTGCAGACGACAACACAACTGACGAAATTTCATCCCTTGAAGTAGACCCTGCGACAGGAAGGGTTATTCTCGACGCAAACAGCAACAAAATTCTGGATATAAATGAGCAGGACCAGATTCACCACAATTTTTTCGGTTCGAGATTCAAATACGCCGGAAAATCTTTCGAGGTGGCTTTGACCGCGACACTCGCAGATGTTTTCAGATGGGAAAATGCATCTCTTTTGGACCCGTGGGACGCCAATAACACGAAAACAAACGACGAACTTCTCGCCGATGCTGGAATTTCCACCGACACGGTGGTTGCCGAAAGATTTGCCGGGAATCTTACTGCGTCGGCGGATTTCAAAATAAGATTGAAGAAAAATTTTTCAGTCAGGGGGGAAATCAGCGCGAACAGAATTTCGCAGAAATATGTTTCAAAACCGGTGGCGACAAAAATCGATGCGCTTCTGTATGAAACGAAATCCATCTCGGTTGAAATACCATTCAACAACGGGGAAAAAACGGGTTTTGCTTCCGCCGTGGAACTTTTGTGGTCGGGAAGGTTTCTTTCCCTCAAAGCGGGCTATCAGAACAGGACGGGCAGTTACGATTTCGATATAAAGGAAAATCCGCATTCGCAGAACCGCCCGGACCGAAATATGGTTTTTTATTTGAAGTTTTATTTTCACAGTAGAGGGAAGCGCTTGACTGTCAAGTATGCCGGCGAGAACTATTCGGTTTTCGCCGATAGCGCGTCTGTGTCCGCGGAAATGATGAGAAAAAACAGCGTGTTTGCCGCTTTTTTTGAAATGGATTCCTCTCCCCGGACAACATTTAAGTTGAATTGCCAGGTTATCAGGCAGATTGACACGAATAAAATACGGTCACAACTTTATCCGGACTTCGAACTCGACAGCGCTTCTTTGTCAAGCGGTTCTTTTCTCGCGGGTCTGGGTTTCGAATACAGAATGAGTAAAATTTCGAGTTTGAATCTGAATTATTGGGAAGAATATGTGCGGCACTGGCAAAATGGACGAAATCCTATTAGGAAAGCGCTGATAGAAATGAGAATCAAACTATGAAATCGGAATTGGCCAGCCCCCAGGTTAAGCGCTTAACCGGAAAATGCGGATTCTTTATCGCCTGTTGTTTGCTAATTGTCACTTGCCGCTTGTTTACCGTCTCTCTTTTTGCCCAAAAATTTTCACAGGTAGTATCGTCCACTGCGATTTACAAAGGAGAAAGCGTTGCTTTTACTCTGACAATAACTTCCGCAACTTCAGTTTCGAACGTTCGAATCTATTACGCCGATGGCGGTCACGAGAGCGTAAGTTACATTTATCAGACGATGACAGAAGTGTCCGACTCCACATACACACTGTCGATTGCGCCTGCTGTCGAAGGGAATTTCGATTATTTTTATTTCGCCAAAGTCGACGGAACAAATTATGTCTACTGCTCTTTTGGCACGGTCACGAGTTTTCAGATTGCCAGAGACAATCCTTTCGCGATTTCGGTCACGGAACCCGACTACACGCCGCCTTATATTGTCCACCAGCTCGACACTGACGACGACGAGGACGACGGTTCTGCAGGAGAATATAACGGCATTTCCGGCAACGGGGTCTCCGACGAGGATGAAGACGGCATCGAACACGACCCGCCGGAATTCGCGGACAACCTCGATTCGAGCGACACTGGCCATCCGTGGGGTATCACAACCAGAACGATAAAAGGCGCCTCTCTCAGCATAAAGGCTATTTTCCTCGATTATGAAAATGCTTCCTCATACAGCGGCAAGGCGTATCTGTATTACAGGAGATCGGGCGAAACGACCTATCAGAAGGTCGAGATGAGCGCCGTAAAAGGCACAACCTACGCTTACGATATCGATGGAAGCGAAGTCACAGCGGATATAGAATATGTTTTTGCGGGAGTTGACGCAGCGGGAAATGTATCCATTTGCGACAGCGATTCTTTTATGTATTCTTCCGACGCGAAGGACAACGACGGCGACGGGTTTGTCGATGAGGAGAAAAACAACGGGAAAGACGACGACGGCGACGGTTTTATCGACGAGGATCTTGGTTCTGACGGAACTTTCATTATCAAAGCGGATGGAAAATGCGTGAACAAGTCGGATGTCGGCATAGTCTCGTCCGAGGACTGGTTTCAGACCGCCCTTTATGATTCGAGTGTCTCCTATTTCGCGAAGCCTTTTACTGTGAAAGTTTACGACGACTCGAGTTATATCCCCGGCTTTTCCGGAAGAATTTCGCAGGCCGGAACGGTTGCCACGGATGTGGACGGGAATGAAGTTACAGTTCCTTTTCTTTTTCCAGGTGATGTCGAAATAACGGTTTATCCGGGAACTTTCGACGAGGATATTATTTTCAAGGTGAGCGTTCCAGAGAATCCTGCCGCGTTTCCTTCGAAAAGTGGTCTGAGAAGCACGGGTTTTATCAGGCAGGTTTCGGCTACTGACATTTACGGAAATGCGATAGATTATTTTTCAAAGCCCATTGTTTTTAATTTTCGGCGTCCGCTCCTTTCTCTTGATTCGTCCTATCTGATTGCCTATATTTACAATGAAAGTGAGTGGATACCTGTCGGCGGCGAAAGGTCGGACATAACAGCCGACCAGCAAATCGGCTACGGTAAACCGCTCATTGTCCGGACGAATTCTCTGGGGATTTTTCAGGTTGTCGAGGATTATGCCCTCTGGGAGGGTGTTTCATCAGGCATCACAAAACTGGAAGCGACTCCGAAGGTTTTTACCCCCCGCAGAGGCAATAGCGACAGAACCGTTATTTCGTTCTTTTTCGCTTCAAATGATGCTCCAGCCTCAATAGGCGATGTTCCTCTTTATGCGGAAGTTCCCATAAATGTTTTGGTTTTTGACATCAGGGGAAATCTCGTGAGGACGCTTGCCAGCGATTATGCGGCAAAATTCGGATGGAATCAGGGTTCTCTCATACAATTCGCATGGGACGGCCGCGACGATTTCGGGAATCTTGTCGCGCCGGGTTTTTATCTTGTTCAGGTTGAAGCGACAAATAATTTCAAATGGCTCACGCAGGACAAAAATAAGAATTTTTTTCAGAGAACCGGAGTTGCTGTAATAAGATAAAATGATATGAAGACAAGAAAAATGGAAAAATCAAAATGGAAAATGAAAAATGAAAAATGTAGCCGCAGACCCTTGGTCTGCTAAAAAGTTGAAAAGTGAAAAAAGATTTCTCGCTATCGCTCGAAATGACAAGGGAAATAAAAAATGGAAAAATCAAAAATCAAAAATCAAAATGGAAAATGACAGATTAAAATGTAAAAAGTTTCTGTTTGCCTTTTCCTATGGGATATGTGAATTTTGGATTTTGGATTGTCATTTTGAATTTTGCGATTTGAATTTTGAATTGAAAAAGTGATATGGAGACAAGAGAAATGCAAAATGACAAGTGGAAAGGTGGTGAAAAAGTGAAAAATGTGAAAGGTGGAATAAAGCATATTTTTTACTTTTCTGCTTTTCTGCTTTTCTACTTTTTTACTCCCGTAATGGGCGCTTTCGATGTAAATTACGCATTCGGCGCGCGGGCGATGGGAATGGCGGGCGCCTACACCGCAGTCAGAGGCGATTGCGATTCGATTCTGTGGAATCCGGCTGGGCTTTCGGGTGTGAAAAATTTCCAGATTTCTTCGATGTATATGAA
>JAGHAK010000121.1 GCA_021161565.1 Elusimicrobiota bacterium
AGTTCACAGTTCATAGAGGCTAGCAAAAGAAAATGAAAAATTAAAAATGAAAGATGAAAGATTAAAGATTAAAAATGAAAAAGTTAAAAAGTGGAAAAGTAGAAAGGGTAAAAGAACCCCCTACTTAATCTCCCCCCTGGAAGGGGGGAGAAAGAGAGGGGGGATTTTCCCTTATCAACTTGCCTGCCCGCCATTGGCTTCGCCTTCAGGCGAAAGCAGGCGGGGATTGTCATTTTGAATTTTGCCTGCCCGCTGATGTAGATATATGTTTTTGACAGGCGGGCGATTTGAATTTTGAATTAAAAAGTTGGAGGAAAAGTGGCGAGACAATGGGTAAAAAAGGAACTTAAGAGAGACCCCCTTGTCGGATTCGTAACCGGCGCTGTAAAATTTGTCAGGGAGAAAAGGCAGACGGCTCTCACTATTGCCGCATCGGTGCTGATTGTGCTGGTTTTTTCCCTTTTTATGTTTTTGGCATATCGGAAAAATGTTTTGCGAAGTTACAATTATCTTCTTCGCGCGGAATCGGTTCTCCGTTCGAATCCCGACCTTGCCGTGTCTCTCGCCGACAGGACTGTTTCCGAAATGAAGGCGTCCCGCAGGTTTCAGGCGTTTGCCTATATGATAAGAGGCGATGCGCTTTATATCAAAAATGATTATGCCGCCGCCGAGAAATCATACCAGAAATCTCTTTCCGGCATTGATGCCGAATTTAAGCCAAATGTGGAATTTAGTCTGGCAAAGGCGAAAGAGGCTCAGGGAAAGCTGAGAGATGCGGAAAATTTGTACAAAAAATTTCTTGAAAACTACGACAGACATTATCTTTCCCCCGACGCGCATTTGTCTCTGGCGCGGATTTTGATTGCTCAAAACAAAACAAAGGAAGCCGCTTATCATCTCGATGTCGTGGCGAATCGCCATCAGGGCACAAAATGGGCTGAAGATGCCAAAAAATTCAGGGACAGAATTTCAAAGTAGTTTTCTCCTCCCCGAAATTATCGCAAGAGTCGGCAGAATGGGTTTTGCCCGCAAGGGCGTTTTTGAGGGAACGGTATCGGGCAGGCACCCGTCGCCATACAGGGGTTATTCGCTCGAATTTCTCTCTTTCAGACCGTACTGTCAGGGCGACGACATAAGATATCTCGACTGGAAGGTTTACGGCAGGAGCGAAAGATTTTATGTCAGGCAGTTCGAGCAGGAAACGAATATGCGCGTTTGCGTGGTTGTGGACAAATCGAATTCGATGGATTACGGCAAAGGATTTCAGAACAAAATTCTGTGGGCGAAAGTTCTCGCGTCCACTCTCATATACATTCTCATCAAACGGGGCGACAGCGTCGCTTTCGCGTCAGCGAGCGACCGTTTGGAAATTTATGAGCCGCCTGCCCGCGCCATCAGCCATCTTTTCAAACTCTTGAAAGTGACGGCGGACGTTTCCGCGTCGGGAAAAACGGATATCGCATCTGCGCTCGAGGGACTCGGGGGAAAACTGAATCGGAGAACCGCTGTCGTTTTGATTTCGGATTTGCTTACGGAAACAGACAGAATTCTCAAAACCGTGAAAAATTTCATTCACCAGAAACATAATTTTGTCGTTTTTCATATTCTTCATCGTGACGAGTTGAATCTGCCGCCTGCCGGGAATTTTCTTTTTGTGGACAAGGAAACGGGAGAAAAAATTCCCATAATTGCGGCGAAGTCCGCAGGGGCTTATAAAAGAGATTTTCGCAAATTTTTGCTTGGAATTGAGAATACTCTCACGAATTCGGGTGCGGGATATTACCGTTTCGACACTTCTGCGGATATCGGACTGCAGATACCGATGGGTTTGCATAGAACAGGGTTTTCGTATCTGTAAATGCTGAAATTCCTCAATGCATCGGCGCTGTGGCTGCTGCCTCTCGCTGGGGTGCCTCTTATTGTTCATCTCCTCACAAGAAAAAAATCTGTTGTGTTTTATTTTCCTTCCGTGAGATTTTTGAAAAAAGCAGCCCGCCGGAAAACTTTCAATTTTAATATCCTGAATTTGATTCTTCTCATTTTGAGAACATTTGCCGTTTTGTGTCTTGTTTTGTTTCTCGCGCGCCCATCGGTGGTTTTTTTTGCGCCTCCGTCGGGCGAGACGGCGATTTTCGTGGATTATTCGTATTCTATGAACCAGCGGATCAAGGATTCGACGGCTTGGCGGGATGCGGTGGACATAGCGAGAAGCATAGTCGAATCTCGAGGAGGGAAAGACTGTTTTCTGTTTCTTTTTAACCGCAAAATTGAACTGGCGGGCGGGGGTTTCCCTGGTTTGGATAAATTGCAGTCGCTTCCTGCGCCCGTGGAAATTTCCAGCGCCTGCGGGAATATGATAGCGGACGCTGTGCGTAAGGCGCAAGATTTCAAAAAGGTTTTTATCGTTTCGGATTTCTGCTGGGAGCCTTCGGGCAAAAAAGACGCCGTCAAATGGCCGGAGGTCGAAACGGTGTGCTTTTCGCTCGGACGCCGTGCCGGGAATTATATGTCAGGGATGTAACCAGCCTGCCGCCTGATGTAAAAATTTTCTGCGGAAGCAATTTCAGAGGAAGCGACAATTACCTGATAAATCTTTTTTCCGGAGGTAAAAAAGTAAACAGCGCCAAACTTAAAGCCTACGGAAAGTCGCTCGTTATGCGTTCGCCCGGCGCGGCGCGAAGCGGCCGCGTCGAAATCGAAAATGTAGACGCTTTGCCAGAGGATAATGTTTTTTATTTTTCATTTCCCCTCAGAACCGAAACGGAAGTCCTTTGTTATGACGGAAGGCCCTCTCTTGTCTCCGAAAATTCCGGCGCGTATTTTCTGCTTAAAATCTTCGACCAGTTCAGGGGATACCGGCTGAAAGTCGTTTCGGAAAAGGACGAATTTTTTTCCCTGCTTTCCGAACACAAAATTGTTTGTATTTCCGGAATGGATGACATAACAGATTCCCGCGCCGACAGGCTCAGAAGATGGCTCTCCTCGGGCGGAATTCTTTTTTTCTTTCCATCGACGCGGACAAAAATTTCTTTCTTAAACGAAAAATTAAGCGATATTACCCCCGCTTATGTCTATGGAATGAAAAATGTCGAAATAAGAAATGTCCGTTTGGACAGAGCCGACTGGATGGATAAAAGTCTCGAGTCGCGCAATTTTGCGGGTTTGAGAGTCAGAAAGATTTTTTCGGTTCTTCCGCTGGAGGGGGCAAAGACATATCTCGCCTCGCGCGATTATGTTTTGTGTTTGCAGAAGAACTACGGCCGCGGTGTTGTGTTTCTTTTTTCGGTTTCGGCGGATATGGAATTCTCTAATCTCGCTCTTCAGCCGGGTTTTCCCGTGCTATTATTGAACGCGATGAATTACTTTTTGTGGGAGAGAAAAGAGATGAAATTGAATTACTTTGTCGGCGACAAACTCGATTTCCCGCAGGATTCCAGAATTTTTTCGCTGTCGGGCGGGAAAATGTCCGCATCGCCTCTTCCCCCCGGGCTTTTTATCGCGAAATATCAAGGCGGCGAAAAGCGTTTTGCCGTCAATTTGAGAAGAGGGACGGAAAACGCGCTCGACACATTGGACAAGCAGGAAATCCGGAAAATTTTTTCAGGATGTCTGGTTTTTAGTCCGAAAAATCCCGATGAGGTTAAATTGATTTTATCGGGCAGGCCTCTGAAAAATTTCTTTTTTATCGCTTTCTTTGTTTTCATACTCGCGGAACTTATTTTGAGTTTTTCCGCGTAAAATCACAACAGCGTTCGGACAGTCACGAAGGTTTTTTTGTTTTTCCGCACGGAAATATCGTTCAAAACTTTTTGAGAAATAATATTGCCGTTTTTATCCTTGAAATAAATCCTCAAACTGTGTTTGCCTGGTTTGACGGGAATTCTGGCAACATCGATTTCGGCGGGAAGGGTTCCCCATCTTCTCAAATCCGCCGTTTCTGTCGCCGACCCAATCGCCCGAAGCGCTCCGCCGACAAGCAAGCCCGTTAATTCTCCGCGTCTTTTTGCCGTTTTTTCTTCGGCTTTTTTGGCAAGGACCGCTTTAATCCACGCTCTGGCGATTGCTCTCGCCTTTATTCGCGCTATTCTGTCTTTCAGTGTTTTACGGGCGATGCTGAAAATATCGGAAATTTTCCGTGTTCGCCATTTTCCTTTTTTCCCAGCGACTTCTATTTCCGCTCCTGCGCAGGCGTATTCGGGTTGAATATATTGAGGGAACGCCACCCTAAAAGTTTTTTTTGCGGAAATTGCCCGCCCGGCAGCCCTCGCTTCTTCGATATTCGAGGCCTCTTTTCCCCGCGCTTTGACATTTTCGACATAAGCCCATCCATCGCCAAATGAAATTTCTATGAAATGATTTATTTTTTCGGGCGCAGGTCCGTTGAGATGTATAAGGACGATTTCCGTTCTGTTGAGTTTTCCCTTTAGTTTGTATTTTTTCCGCAGCCATTGAGCGTCCTCGTAAATTCCGAGTTTAGTCGAGCATGCGATGGCGCTTCTTATCAGGTCTGCCGGAGGCGGACCGAAAAAGCCGCGGTATTTTTCGAAGGCTCTGATGGATTTCTTGTATTCGATGAGCGCGTCGTTGAAGTTTCCCGCGCTTTCATACAGCATCGCCGAAATGTATCTGGCAAAGGCGTCCTCTTTATATCGGTTTTTGTGCCCGTATTTTGTTTCGAGTGTTTTCAGGAAATGATTTAACTGCCTTGCCTCGACGAGAGCGTCTTCGTCTTTCTCCATACAGGCGTAATTCAGTGCTTTGAACAGATAAATCAGAGCCCTTTCGAAATCCTCTCCGTAGTAGGGTCTTGTTGCCTCATTTATCAGAAGAGTTGTCGCTTCTTTTGAGATGCTTTTCGTGAAATACTCGTCGGCAAGCCGTTTTGCTTTTTCGAAAGATTTGTTGCTTGTTTTGTAATTTCCGGCAAGATGATTTAGAAGACCGAAGTCGAGGAAATAAAGAAGCGCGTTTTTTTTCGGATAAAGTTTCGTCTTGTCTGCCTCTATTTCCGCAATTGCCGCATTGATATCTCCTCGGGAGAGATAAGAATTAAGACGGATATAGATATCAGGCGGGGTGCATCCTCCAAGGAGCACAATCAGAGCGAAAACAGCGATTTTTTTCAAAGCGTTTTCCGCGTGGAATTTATAACCCGAATTTTGATTTTTTGACGAGTTTCTTTATTTTTTTCTGTCCTATCCACGCTTTTTCGTTGGTCTCGATATTTATCAGTTCCAGTTCCACTTGATAAAATCTCACCGTCTTGCCGCCAACTGTGTCGAGAATGCTGTTTATTGTTCCCTGAAGAATGAAATCCGCGGCTTTTTCCTTGAAAAATTCTTTCGCGTTTTCCGCGAATCTCTGCTGATCTGCGCGTTCTTCCCGTATTTCCTCCCTCTGAGATTTTGCCGCAACGAATTTCACCTTTCCCGAATTTATCAGTTCCCGTTCCATATCCTTTACAAAAGTGTCGGTCGCGATGTGTTCCATTGATTTGTTTATGATTCGTCCGACGATCACCCTTGGTTTTTTCCCCGTTTCGCCGACAAAATCGGAAAGCCACGCCCTCTGAAGACAGTCGCTTATCATTTCCTGCGCTACAAGACGGGAGTCCGTGTCGTTCCAGTAGCCCGACAGGTCAACCGTCTCGTTGACATCCATTCTCGAAACCTTTGTCGTGGCGCAACCGAAAACAAAAACCAAAAAAGCAGATAGCAGACGGATTTTCATTTTTCCTCCTTCCTCAATTTGAAATCTGCGAGATTTTTCCCGCACCATTCTTTTATACAGAACCCTTTTTCTTTTGTAGAAATGCAGTTTAAATCCATTTCTCCGTCGATATCGTTCAGCAGCAAATCCGAAAAAATCCTGACATAAAAATTCGCTCTTGTCGCGGGGTCGTATTTTTCCCAGTTTTCATGCCAGTTGTAATGGGGTTTCGAAAACTTCGAAGTAACCAGACCCGCGATGTGTTTCGGATGCCAACCGATTCGCATAAGGACTCTCGTCAGATTTTGAAGATTTGTCGGCTTCAAAAGATGGTCGTTCGGAAAAATAAGACAGTGCCGGACGCATTCGGGAAGAATTTCTGTGTTGAATGTGTCATAAGTTCTTGCCCAGTCCCGAGGTTCTTCAGGCTCCACAGCGTCGAAATTTCTGTGTATTTTGTATAGTTTTGAATTTTTATATTCCTCTATCAGATTCGGGAACTGTTTCGAGAAATCCGGGAATTTACAGGATGTTTTTTCTGCGACTTTTTGTGCCTCTTCGGGTTTTTTTCTTTTTTCGAGAAGTTCTTTTAGAGTCATTTTTCTTCGAGGCAGCGCGATTCGCGGCGGAATGTCGCGCGATATTTTCTCTCCGACTTTATACCACTGGAGTTTGTGTTTCTGATGGGTGCTGAAAGGACACCTTATGTCTCTCATATAAATTGGGTCGCCGTACATCGAAAGGTCGAATGAGAGAGCCTCTCTTTCTCCGCTGGATTTCCCGACGGAGACATCGGTAATCACGCAGGGAAGTTTGTAATTTTCATTTGCGAGTTCCTTTATAACGGTGTGGACGACAAATTCAAGGACTCTTCCCATCGCGTCAAATGCTTTGCCGTGTCTGATTGAGACTGTTTTTTTTCTTCTCCCTTTTACAGTTCTGTATTTTTCCTTAAGCGTCAGCGAAACATTTCCTAACTTTTCAAGCATTTTGTCTGCGGGTGAGAATCTTGAAATCTTGAAGGAAAAGTGGTATCCCTGTCCTGTCATTATGGGCAGGGGCTTGATTTTGTATCTGGCAAAAACCTCGATAATTTTTTTGTACGCTGGCTCCATAAGTTCGAAAATTTCTTCGGGCTGTGTATAAATTTTGCCGGGGTTATCCAGATTAAAATATTCCACATCGAGAACACCAAGAGTCGATTCGATGTCCCAAACTGACCTGTAAATATCCAGTCCGTCAGCGAGAATTTTTTCGAAATAGTCCTTCGGGCCGGATGCAAATTCCCTGTTTTCCTTCCGTAAAAGGGCAAGGCCGTATCCAACGAGATACTGCGCCGTGAAAGACGACGGATTTTGCCAGTTTCCCCCGCAGTATTCGCCGATTCTTTTTCTTACTGCTCCGTTTTTATAGTAGTCAACAATATTCATCCGCGATTTCCGTGATTTTTTTCAGTTCCCCCTCGAATAATTTTAACAGATTGTTCATCTTTTGTCTATCTGACTGTTTGGGTATGAAAATCGGTTTTCCGATGACATAGACGCCGCTTGTTCCAGGAAATGGAATTTGGATTTTGTTCCAGTATTTTTTTAAAATTATTTTTTTCTTTACGGCCGCGGTAAGAGGCAGTATTGCCGAAGAAGTCATTTTTGCGATTTCGATTATACCCATTTTCGCTTTCTGATAAGGCCCTCGCGGCCCGTCAACGGCAATTGCCGAATTTTTCCCGCGGCGCATTTTTCTAATTATGCCTTTTAGCGCCCGGATGCCTCCCCTGGAGGAAGAACCGCGAACGGTGGTATATGTAAAAAAACTGTGCGTGTAATGCAGAAATTCCCCTGAGTCGGAAGTGCTTCTTATTGTAACGATATTTTTGCCAATTCCGAAAGGAAAAAGCATAATTTGTCTTCCGTCCCAGAAACCGTAAATGAAATTTTTTTTCTGTTTTTCCAGACTTTTTTCGTTTTCAATTCCTATTGTTTTCATTCGGATGGTTTTCATCAGTGCCCAGCAAATAATACCGTAGAGAACCCCCCCTGCGGGGAAAAGCGTTTTTTTGTTTATCGGCTTAAAAAACCGCCACAGTTTTGCCAGAATATTTTTTTTCTTTACCATAAGATAATCAGCCCCGCCATCGTCGGGGCGAAAATTTAACTCCGCTTCCAGCGGAGAACCCCCCTTGGCTCCATACCACTTTTTTAATTCAAAATTCAAATCGCAAAACTCAAAATGACGATCCAAAATCCAAAATGATAAAGTGACAAGTTAATAAGTTAACAAGTTGATAAGGGAAAATCCCCCCTC
>JAGHAK010000012.1 GCA_021161565.1 Elusimicrobiota bacterium
GAGCAAATAAAAATTAAAAATTAAAAATACTGACCGGACAACCGGAGGTTTTAAAAAGGAGGTCAGTAAAATGATGAGCAAGAAAAGTTTTGGAATTGTGTTGGTTGGAATGATGTGTCTGGCAATGGTCCCGGAGGTAAGTGCGCAGGAGGAAGCGCTGGAACTTGAGGAAGTGGTAATTACAGGGACGAAGACGGAGAGAAAATTAAAAGATGTTCCTGTCCGGACTGAAATCATCACGGCAAAAGAAATTGAAGAAAGATGCGTTAAAACGGTTCAGGACGCACTGGAATTTATTGCCGGCATTAAGGTCAATAAAAACAGCGGTTCATGGGGCGATAGAGGGAAAGTCGAGTTGCAGGGCCTCGATCCGAAATATACTTTGATTTTGGTAGACGGCCAGAGGATTTTGGGGGGGCACCGGGCTGCGGTCGATTTAGAGCAGTTTCCAGTCGAATCCATTGAAAGAATCGAGATTGTAAAAGGACCCGCTTCCGCTCTTTATGGAAGCGACGCCATCGGCGGAATAATCAATATTATCACAAAGGCGGCATCCAATAAATCGGCATTTTCTGTTTCTCCCACTTTCGGCAGCAGGAGAACACGAATTTACGAACTAAACAGCGGTTTTAAAAAAGATAAGTTCGGAAGTTCTCTTAATTATACGCACAGGCAATCGGATGGCGTGCAGCCCGAATATATCGACAAATATGGAAAAAAGCAAAGCGACAAATATGAAGAAGATATTTTTCAGGCCAGTTCCGATTATGAATTTTCTCCATGCTCAAAAGTGATTTTAAAACCTTTTTATTCCAGACTCACAACAAAAAGCGGCGTTTCCGCGACAGAAATGCAGGATTTTATTCAGGAAAGAGGTGGCTTAAATTCCCTGTGGAAGTGGAGACCTGATGAATTGTCCAAATTGAATTTACGGGGTTCATGGCTCAATTACAGACGATGGAAAGAAGATAAAAGCATCGACCTGACTTTGAACACTTATGAAACGGAAATAAATTACAGCAGATTGATTATGAACAGACACACCGTTACGGGAGGGTATCTTTATCACGGAAGATTTATGGATGACAGAGGCAAAGACTATGAAGCGAAGCAGATCGTTCACAGCTTATTTATCCAGGATGAAGCGAATTTTCAGCCTGTTACTCTGGTTTTGGGCTCCCGCGTGGATAAACACGACAGATGGGGAACGGAAGTCAATCCAAAAGCAAGTCTGCTTTTTAAAATAACTGATGATTTTAAATTAAGAGGTTCTGTGGGAACGGCTTTCAAGAGTCCCGGCTGCGGTAAACTTTATGCCGATAGCTGGAAAATGGGGCCTTATCTTGTTCATTCGAACTCTGCTTTAAAACCGGAAAAATCTATCGGCTATCAACTGGGATTCGGATATAATTACTCAAACAGCTTTTCAGCTGAATTATCTTTTTTCAAAAACGAGATTGAAAATATGATAGACAGCAGAATAGTAAAATCAGGACCTCCGCCGTGGGACTTATACTGGGAAAATGTAGGTAAAGCACTGACTCAAGGGATGGAATTTACTTTGTCGGGCAGAATCGGAAATAACCTGACCCCAAAGATAGGTTATACTTTTCTGAACACCGAGGACGAAAATACAGGCAGGGAACTTACTCTCAAACCCAAACATAAAGTGGATGTTGTATTGAATTGCAACGTGCCGGAGATAAAACTCAATTTGAATCTGGCGGGAAAATATGTCGGAGTGAGATATATGGATGAAGACAACACAGATAAACTTGAGGATTACACAATAGTCAACTTTGCTTTGACAAAAGGTATTACCCGGTATGCTCATGTTTTTGCAAGAGTAAACAATATTTTGGACAGAAAAAATATAGAAGATGAGTATGATATAAACGGTACGGAGTTTTATGGCGGAGTGAAAGTTCAATTTTGAGGGAGGATAAAGTGAAGAAGATTGTAAAATTATTGGCTGTGAATCTGGTTTTTGGATTTTGTCTGGCGTTTCCGGAAGTTATTTTTGCTCACACACTATGGTTGAATGTCTCGGATTATTCTCCCGAATTTTCTCCTGAGAAAGGAGCCGAGACAAATGTCTATTTTGGCTGGGGACATCATTATCCCGTGGATGATTTTTTATCTCAGGATAGATTGGAAGAATTTTCTCTGATTACGCCTGACGGCGGAGAAGAGAAATTAAAGCCGAATCCAGGAGGTTTTCTTGCCACTCGGATAAGTTTGAAGAAAGGAGGAGGATATATCGTTTCAGCCGTGAGGAAACCGGGATTTTATACAATGCATATTGATAAAGGAAAAATTCACCATAAACTCGGTTCGAAAACAGGGTTAAAGAAAGTTATTCTGAGTATTTACTCCCGGCAATACGCCAAAGCGTTGGTAAATGTCGCAGATGCGGAGGATGATTCTTTTTCCAAACCGGTTGGCCACAAACTGGAAATTGTGCCTCTTGAAAACCCCTTCAAAATTCACGGTTGCGGAGGGCATTTTCTGAAAATCAAGGTTTTGTTTGATGGGAAACCCGCAAGATTCTGCAAAGTTTATGCGACCTATGCCGGTTTTTCCACGGGTGAGGATTTCGCCTATGCCACATCCACGAATTCGGAAGGGATAGCGAAAATAAGAATCATTCACTGGGGACAATGGCTTATTAAGGTTAACAAAAGATTGCCTGCGCCCGAGGATTTAAAGGATAAGTGTAATGAATTGAGTTACACGGCTACTTTGACCTTTGAAATTCCATAAAAAGGGATTTGTAAAAGTTTTGGAGGGAAAATGAAAAAAATGTTTATGGCAGCAGCAGGTTTATTGTGTTTGGTGGGTATGGCTTCGGCAGGCACAACATCAGTCAGGGAGAAGGCGTTATCTCCCATCTCAATTTATGACGAGGGTCACCTTCTTGAATTATCAATAGAGGATGTGGGAAAATATCATGGAGATATTTGTCCGTGTGTCGTTGTTTCTTTCAGGGCGATGAAACTTGCGATATCAAAACTCTGGGAAGATGAAATACCGGACAGGGAAGATTTCAAAATAATAAGTTCTTTGCCGAGTGATGGCAGCGAAGACACTTTTGAATTCATAACGCGGGTGAAAAAAAGAGGGGATTTCTCTTTTGATTTACCGCAAGGAACAAGTAAATTAAAAACGTCGGGAAAAAACTATTCGTTTGTTTTTATAAGGAAGTCAACTGATAAGCGAATAAAGATTTCCGTAAAGAAAAGGGTATTTCAGGAAATTGATGACAGATTTTTTGAAATAAGAAAAAAAATAAAATTGCAAAAAGCAACAAAAAAAGAAGAAAAAATATTTAGACTGGAAAAGAGTAAACTGAAATATGTTTTTATGAGTCTGCCACCTGAAGATCTTTTTGAGTTTGAATATATAAAGTCAGATAAAAATAGAAACGCTAAATAGCGGGAAGAAGTTCATAGGGGGGTAGAGCAGGTGTTTAATTTAACCCATTTTTTTCAATAGAATTGAAAAAAATGCCCATAGGGCCGCCCTTTTGAGATGAAAAATAAAAAAATATGCGGAAAATTATGAATAACAAAAA
>JAGHAK010000015.1 GCA_021161565.1 Elusimicrobiota bacterium
ATGTTCCACATAGGATTTTAACCTTTACAGGTTCAGACCTTTTTCTGGGATTTTTGTTAAAGAAAAAATGGAATAGTAAACTTATTCGTTTCAGAACCGAAAGTTATTCTATGAAGAGAAATATTTTTAACAGAATTTTATATTCAAACTGTGACCTTGTAATTGCAGGCAACGAAGAAATAAAAAAAGAAATAGGAGATTTTGGTTTTAAAAAAGTTGAACTTATTTATGCAGGTGTTGATGAAACAAAATTTGTGGTAAAACCTCTTCCTCAGCAGGTACGAATTGGATATCTTGGAAGATTGGATAAGGTAAAAGGCATTGAAGTTCTGTGGGATGTAATGAATGATGTGTGGAGGGAATTTCCAGATATTGAACTTTTAATTGCAGGCAAGGAAGAGTATTACAGATGGAATGAAATAAAACACAGATTTAAAGGAAAAGTTAGATATGTTGGCTTTTTGGAAGAAGAAAAAGTTCCTGAATTTCTGGCGTCCTGTTCAATAGGGCTTATTACATCTGTTGGTTCAGAGGCAACCTCACGGGCTCTTTTGGAATGGTGGGCTGTAGGAAGGCCTGTTATTGTGACTGATGTTGGAATAATGCCTGAACTTATTGAAAATAATGTAAATGGAATTATTGTTTCTAAAGGTGATGTCCAGAAATTTTCAAAAGCGTTGAAGGATTTAATAAAAAATAGGGATAAAATTGAACAACTGTCTAAGAATGCAAGGAAGAAAATAGATGATGAATTTTCAATTAAAAATTTTGAAAAAAAACTTGAGATTTGTTTTAATTTATTATGAGTGAAATATCTGTTTCCATTTTGGCTTATGATGAAACTGAAAATCTCAAGGGATTGCTTAACAATATTAAAGATTTTGCCTCTGAAATTGTAGTTGTTGACAGTTCTCCGGATGGTAGTGTTAGAAAAGTTGCACAAAATTATACTAATAAAATTTTTGAAAGAGAAAATTTGATGAATTTGAATATAAACAAACAATATGGAATTGAAAAATGCACAAAAGAATGGATTATTTATCTTGATCCTGATGAGAGATTAACAGATGAATTAAAGAAAGAAATTAAAGAAAAAATCAGCAATACCGAATTTAATGCTTTTTCTTTTCCAAGAATAAATGTAATTTTGGGAAAGCCATTAAAATTTGGAGGACATTATCCGGATACACAACTTCGCTTGTTTAGAAATGGATATGGAAGATTCCTATGTAAACATGTTCATGAAAAAATTAAAATAGACGGGAAAATTGGTAGATTAAAAAATTCCTTGCTTCACTATCCAAATCCTTCGATTAAGGAATTTATTCAAAAACTTGATTTTTATTCTGAATTTAATTGTCAGTTTGCTTTTGAAAATGGAGAAAAACCATCATTGCTTAAAGGTTTTGTATCTCCTTTTTTTAGATTTTTGAGGAAGTTTATTTTACAGGCAGGATTTCTGGATGGTTTTCCAGGGTTCGTATCATTATTTTTTTCCTTTATAAACAAAACGGTGATTCATATAAAACTATGGGAAAAATACAGGATAAGTAAAAATGAGTGAATTTAAAAATTCGTTTATTTTTGTTAAAATTGAAATCAGGAAGGTTCAATGAAAGGAATACTCAAGTTTGACAGTTGGAAAAGTGGTCTCCAACGATAAAGACGAAAAATAAAGAGACGTTACACTACACACCTGCCTGCCGGTCAGGCAGGTTTCTCTCTTTCCCCGAAAGGCATCCCTGTCTGCTTCGCCGGTTTCGAAATGGTTTCCAGAGGTATTTTCTTTGACAAATCCCATAATAGAAAACGTCATAAATTTATCTGCCCCATTAAGGCTTCCAAAAAATTCGCCAGAAAACATCCT
Source organism: Elusimicrobiota bacterium (assembly GCA_021161565.1). Classification (GTDB taxonomy): domain Bacteria; phylum CG03; class CG03; order CG03; family CG03; genus JAGHAK01. The sequence goes on from JAGHAK010000015.1 coordinate 1,868, forward strand.
TTCTATCCCTGGAATCATCCTAAATTCTTTTCCAATCGCTTCGGCTGTTCCACTTATATCCGGCTTGATATTGACGACTCTATCCGAAAATCCATTAATTACGGCTCTCAACTTTTTAAGAAGATTTATTCCCATCGCACATCTTCCGAAAAAATCTTTTCCCGTTTGCTTTCCCTCTCTATGCAGACTCCTTCCGTTAAGAGGCTCAACGCTATTTCCAATGTTTGTACCATTGCTCATATTACTGTTCTTCTTATCGCTCTTGCTGCCGTTAAATCCGGTAACTCTGATAAAATCCGCTTTGTTAACCTGCATTATTCATGCATCCCCGATAAAATCGGGGGCTGCCCGAAGGGTGAATTACTCCCCGCAAAAGGCGGGGTGAATAATTCAGGTTAGGTTTCTGAAGCAGGCATATTTGTCATAGCCAAAGTGCGTGTGGGTGTGCGGTTCTATTTTTATTGAGCCGTTTTTCTCCATTTCCCGCATCTGTTGCCATGAGAGAAGATTTTCGAAGTTCCTTTCGGAGAAAGAGTCAGTTGACGGATTAAAATCGCTGGCGTTTTCTTCAAGAATATTTTCCGTGACTACGAAAATTGTCGCCTTGAAGCCGTATTTTTTCAAAATAGGGAAAGCAAAAATGTAATTATCGAGATATCCGTCATCGAAAGTTATTGCGATAAAATTTTCTTTTTTGTTCTTCTCAGAGAGAATTTCCAGCATTTCGTCAAGAAAGATGGATTTAAATCCGGAATTTTTCAGAAATTTTATGTGCAAATCGAAAATTTCAGGGGTTATTTCGCGGGATGGATTTATGTGGTGATAGAGCAGAACAGGAATATTCATCTTTTCTTTTTTTCGAGAATTTCCCTGTAAAGGGATATTATTTTTTTAGCTGTTTTTTCGGACAGCATGCTTTTGGGCGGGGACACGACTGTAACTTTGTGTCCCATTCTGTGAAACTGGCGGCACATCAGAAACATCTGGTTTATTCCGCCTGTCCACCCGCCGGAATTTGTAATCTGGCAGATTTTTAGAGGTCTTTCGGTCATTTACAATTTTCGCATTTATATTTGTTTATTTCAATACTTTTTGCTAAAATAAAAAAATTATGAAAGGAATAATTCTCGCAGGCGGCAGAGCTACTCGGCTTTATCCTATTACAAGGGGCGTTTGCAAACAGTTGCTTCCGATTTATGACAAGCCGATGGTCTATTATCCCCTTTCCGTGCTGATGCTTGCGGGCATAAGGGATGTTCTTCTGATTTCCACTCCACACGATTTGCCGAGGTTCAGAGATTTGCTCGGCGACGGTGCTCAGTTCGGAATTTCGATTTCTTACAAAGAACAAAAATCTCCGCGCGGTCTGGCGGAAGCATTTATTTTGGGTGAGGATTTTATCGGCCGCGACAGCGTATGTCTGATTTTGGGAGACAATATTTTTTTCGGGCGCGGTTTCCGCGAGGTTTTGCAAAAAGCGGCGAAACTCGAAAAGGGCGCGGTTGTTTTCGGCTATTATGTGAAAGACCCTGAAAGATACGGAGTTGTCGAGTTTGACGAAAATGGGGATGTCATTTCGATTGAAGAAAAACCGACAAAACCAAAGTCGAATTACGCTGTGACCGGGCTTTATTTCTACGACAACGAAGTCGTGAAAATAGCCAGAAATCTGAATCCTTCCGCGAGAGGCGAACTTGAAATAACCGATGTAAACAGAGTTTATCTCGAAAAAAAATTGCTAAGGGTTGAAGTTTTGGGGCGGGGCTTTGCGTGGCTGGACACTGGAACTTATGATTCTCTTCTCGACGCTTCATTGTTCGTAAAAACTATCGAGGACAGGCAGTCGTTGAAAATCGGCTGCGTCGAAGAAGTCGCCTTCAAAATGGGTTTTATCGGCAGGGCGCAGTTACGCAGACTCGCGGAGGGATTCAGGACGGATTACGGGAAATATCTGCTGAAACTCGCCGATGCTTCAGAGGGGCAACGCATTGAGTAGAAAATTCAAATCCATTCTGGTGACAGGCGGAGCCGGTTTTATCGGAAGCGAATTCGTCCGTCAGGCGGTCAAAAAGAGGTACGAAGTTTTGGTCGTTGACAAATTGACATACGCCGGCGATTTGGAAAGGCTGAAAAGCGTTGAGGGCAAATACAAGTTTTTCAAGTCCGATATCTGTAACGAGAAAAAGATAAGGGATATTTTCAAACGCGAAAAACCCGATGCTGTTGCGCATTTCGCCGCAGAGACGCATGTCGACAGAAGCATAACGGACGCGACTCCTTTTATGAAAACGAATGTTATCGGAACACAGAGTGTTTTCAGCTCGGCTCTTGCCGCCGGAGTGAAAAAAATCGTCCACATTTCGACGGACGAGATTTATGGCGAAATCCGGAAGGGCAAATTCACCGAGAATTCGCCGATTGCCCCAAACAGCCCGTATTCGGCGAGCAAAGCCGCCGCCGACATGCTCGCGAAGGCGTATTTCAGGACATACGCGCTTCCCGTTGTCATTGCGCGCCCTTCCAACAATTACGGCCCGTGGCAATTCCCCGAAAAACTGATTCCGGTGATAATAAAAAACGCTCTCGAAAACAGAAAGGTTCCGGTTTACGCCAAAGGCGAGAATGTTCGCGAATGGCTTTATGTCTGTGACTGCGCCGAAGCAATTTTTGCCATTCTGGAAAAGGGTGACCCGGGGCAGGCATATAATATCGGAAGCGGACAGGAGCGCAAAAACATCGAAGTTGTCAAAAGCGTTTTGAAAATTATGGGAAAATCGGAAAAACTCATCGAGTTTGTAAAGGACCGTCCCGGCCACGATTTCAGATATTCTCTCAATATCGGGAAAATAAAGAAGCGTCTCGGCTGGAAGGCGAAGACGGGCTTTGGCGAGGGGATAAAAAGAACCGTTCGCTGGTATGAAGCAAACCGCCGGTGGTTGCGGAAATCGCTGAATGCGTAGGAGATATTCCGTCCCAGAGGCTGTTTTCCGATTCGCTCTTTTCAATTTTTTTGTTTCGCTCCTTCTGGGAATTCCGTATCTTCTGCGGATAAAAACGGTGTGGTTTTTTTCTGTAATCGCATATATTTCCAATTTCGCGGTTTTTCATATTCTGCTTTTTCTTGCGATTCTTTTTCTCTCGATATTTTTTGGGGAAAAAATTAAATTTGCGGCTTCGCTTTTTTATGTTTTGTTCCATTTTGTGATTTTTGTGGATATTTTTATCTACAAATTCTACAGGTTCCATCTCAATTCCATGGCTCTCAATCTGCTGACGACAAAAGGCGGCTGGCAGACGCTTTGCATAAGTCCGGGTTTTGCTGTTTCCGTCCTGACGGTTTCGATACTCCTTTATCTGCTTGAAATTTTTGTTTTTGGTTTTCTCTCCGGATTCAGAAAGTCGCCGCATCCTGCGAAAAAAATTTTGTCCGTTCTCGCGGCCGGAGTTCTCATTATTTTTGCGGACAAATGCACTTTCGCTGTCGGCGATATTTTGAATAATACGCGGATTCTTTCCGCGCCTTTTGTCTTTCCTTTTTACAAGCCGATGACGATGAAAAAATTTCTTATGAAATTCGGCGTTCGGCCGAAAAAGAAGAAGGTCGCGGATGTTAATCTTTCCAAGAATGCCAAAAATGGCATATTGGATTATCCGAAAGAAAAACTCGTTTTCAGAAAAAAACGCAACCTGCCGAATATTGTGTTCATTCTCGTCGATTCGATGCGGGGGGATATGTTTGACGCCGAAATCGCTCCCCGGATTTACGGATTTTCCAAAATTTCGCAGGTTTTCAGGAATCATTTTAGCGGTGGCAACTGCACCCGATTCGGAGTTTTTTCACTTTTCTATGGAATTTACGGATATTACTGGTTTAATTTCCTTGCCGCGCGGAGAAGTCCTGTTTTTATAGATGAATTGAAAAAACTTGGTTATGATTTGAGAATTCTGGCGGCAAGCGAACTCACTTTTCCTGAACTTCGAAGCACTTGTTTCGTGAATGTCAAAGACGAAAATATAATTGACAGGTTTAAAGCGCCGAATAAAATAGCGCGGGATAAATACATCGCCGACAATCTCATAAACTGGATAAAGGAAAGAAAAAGCAAGAGGCCATTTTTCGCTTTTGTTTTTTTCGACTGCCCGCATGGCTCCTACGACTACCCGAAGAGATTCGAGAAGTTTAAGCCCGCCCGAAGGGTGAATTACCTCGAGATAAACAGGAAGACAATATGCCCGCTTTTCAACAAGTACAAAAATTCCATCGGCTATGACGATTATCTTGTGGGCGAGATAATTTCGGCGCTCCGAAGGAAGAAGATCCTTTCAAACACTATTGTTCTGATTTCCGGCGACCACGGCGAGGAATTTTACGAGCACGGTTTCTACGGACACAACGGCGGTTTCAGCGATGAGCAGACAAGAGTGACTTTTGTTTTTTATGTTCCCGGCAGAAGGCACAGGGAATATGGGAAACTCACCTCCCACCTGGATGTCGTGCCGACGATTTTCGAAATTCTTGGCTGCAAAAATCCTCCGTCCGATTACAGTCAGGGTTTTTCGCTGTTCTCATCGCCGGCGGCGAGAGATGTCGTCATAGCGACGTGGGACAAACTTGCCGTGAGAACTGCGGCGGGCGGCGTGACGGTTGTGCCGTTTTCTTCGAAATTCGGAAAAATCGTCCGCTATGACAGCGGTTATAATATGATTTCCGCATCGCCGGACAACGAGCGGATTCTCAAATTAAGCAGGGAATTGAGATATTTTCTTAAATGAAAAAGAACCATAATATCATCGAGATGAGAAATATAATCAAGCGATATCCTCTCACGGTGGCCAACGATAATGTGAATTTTTACCTGCGGAAAAACACGATTCACTGTCTTGTCGGCGAAAACGGCGCGGGAAAATCGACTTTGATGAAAATTCTCGTCGGCGCGGTTGGTGCTGACGCCGGCGAAATTATATTAAACGGAGAAAAATGTTTTTTTCACAGTCCTCTTGACTCTCTAACTGCCGGTATTGGAATGGTCTGGCAGCATTTTATGCTGGTGGATGATTTCAGGGTCTGGGAAAATGTCGTTCTCGGGGCGGAACCCGGAAATTCCGTTTTTATCGACCATTCCGAAGCCACGGAAAAAATCGCCGAAATCTCAAAACGGTATTCTCTCGCCATAGACATCGATAAAAAAATATCGGATTTGTCAGTTGGCGAGGCGCAAAGGGTGGAAATCATAAAACTTCTTTACAGAAATGTGGACATTTTGATTCTCGACGAGCCGACAGCGGTTTTGACCCCGCAGGAGGTGTCCAGACTCTACGAGATGATTTTCCGCCTCAAGAAAGAGGGTAAATCCGTAATTTTTATCACGCACAAACTGCGTGAAATAACGGAAGTCGCAGACGAGGTTACGGTTATGAGGCAGGGTCGCCTCGCAGGCTTTCTGAAAAAGGAGGATGTCACCGCGGACAAAATCGCCGCCCTTATGGTCGGCAGGGAAGTTCGTCAGATAAAGAATACGGAAAAAGCCGCAACCAGGGAAACTATTCTCGAAACCCGCGGGATTTGTTTTGAGGAAAAAGGCGTAAAAAAATTAAACGAGATTTCTTTCAAAATTTCACGCGGCGAAATCGTCGGCATTGCAGGCGTCGAAGGCAACGGGCAGAAGGAACTCGTCGATGTTCTGATGGGAATCGAGAAAAATCATTCGGGAAAGATTTTATTTGAAGGAGAGGATATCACTTCTCTTGAAACTTCTGCCAGAATAAGAATGGGCATTTCGCACATTCCGCAGGACAGGCAGAAGCAGGGTCTAATCGAAGAATTTTCGATGGCTGACAATTCCATTCTCGGGCGTCTGCGGCATTTCGGCGGGCGCTTTTCCATCGATTTCGGAAAAAGAGACAGGATTTCGGATGAACTTATTTCGCGTTTTGATATCCGTCCGCCGAAAAAGGAACTTCTCGCGGGGAATTTTTCCGGAGGCAACCAGCAGAAAATCGTTGTCGGCAGGGAAATTTATTTCGACCCGAAATTTTTGATTGCCGCTCATCCGACCCGCGGGGTCGATATAGGCGCAATAGAAAAGATACATTCGGAAATTCTCAAAATCAGGAAAAGAGGTGTTGGCGTTTTGCTTATTTCGTCGGAACTGAGCGAGATTTTCGCTTTGAGCGATTATTTTTTTGTCATTTTTGAGGGCTCTCTTTCAGGGCCGTTTTATCCATCGCGGATTTCAGCGGAAGAAGTAGGGCTTGTGATGGCAGGCAAAAGAGTGAATGGTGAAAAGTGACAAGTGGTAAGTGGTAAGTGGTAAGTGGTAAGTGGGAGAAAGGGAAAAAGTAGCGGGCGAATTACCATTCGCTAAAATAGTGAAAGGTGAAAAAGGTTGAAAGGTGAAAAGTGAAAAAAGATTTCTCGCTATCGCTCGAAATGACAAGGGAGACAAAAAATGCAAAAATCAAAATTAAAAATGGAAAATGACAGATTAAAATGTGAAAAGTATCTGTTTGCCTTTTCATATTGGGATAGGAAAATTTTGGATTTTGGATTGTCATTTTGAATTTTGCGATTTGAATTTTGAATTGAAAAAGTGATATGAAAACAAAAAATTCGATGGTTTGGCGTTTTATCGTTTTGGTGTTTTATCGTCTTATCATTTTGCTATTTTTTTCTTTCGCGATTCGTTTGCATGCTGCCGGCGAGACCGCTGTCAATTTTCTGAGAATAGGCACTTCCGCGAGAGGTTCCGCGCTGGCGGATGCTCTGATAGCCGATGCTTCTTCCGCGGCCGCTGTTTTTTACAATCCCGCCGCGGTAAGCCGTCTCGAGAAAAGGGAAATACAACTTATGCATATAGACCTTTACGCCGATATAGATTACGAGTCTGCGGTTTTTGCCGGCGGTTCGGGAAATTACAATTTCTCTGTTAATGTAAACTATCTTCACACAAGCATTCCCGGGACGGTTATCGATAAGACGAACCCGTATCAATTCAGAAGCACGGGCGATTACTCTTTTGAGGACAGGTGTGCCGGAATTTCAATTGCCCGCAGGGGCGGCTTTTTGGGTTTTCGGTTAAAATACATTGAGGAGCGAATCGAAATCGAAAAGGCGAATACCTTCGCCGCGGATTTTGGGATTCTGGTTCCCGGAAGAATTTCTTTCGGATTTTCCGCGTTGAATATCGGGCCGCAGATGAAATTTATAAAGGAAAAAGAGGAACTCCCGCAGACCTATAATTTCGGTCTGAAATTCGATTTGGGAAATCTGGATATTTTCGCTTCAGCCAGCGCGTATCCGGACAGGAAAATGTCTCTTCGCGCCGCGGCAGAACTAACCGTTTTCGATTTTCTTGCCGCACGGGCCGGATATCAGGAAATTCCGGAATGGAACGGCGATTTTTCCCCGTTTACATTCGGCGCGGGAATTGTTATCAGAAATTTTGGTTTCGATTACGCGGTTTTGCCTTCCGAAAAACTCGGCAGCAGCCAGAAATTTTCGTTGTGGATGAGGTTTTGAAAATGATAGGAAAAATAAACGAAAAATTTTTATTTTTTTCATTTTTCATTTTTCATTTTTCATTTTTAGTTCCGCCGAAGGCACCTGCCGATTGGTATTATTCGGCGATTCTCAAGTCGGGGGAGAAAATAGAAAGAAGCGTTTTTTACGGAAATAAAATTTACTGCGGCGGCGAGTGGGGAAGTGTCTATTCTGTGGATATTACAAGCGCCAGCCCTGTGGCGAATTATATAACGACGGTAAATTCTTCCGTTGGCGGGATTGTTGTTTCAGACGGAATTGTTTACGTCGCGGGGAAAGACTTTTGCAGGGTTGACCCCGCAACAGGCGCTTCCATCGTTCTTTCCACTGGGAGTGTTTCGGTTACTTCGCTGATATATGAAAACGGAATTTTCTATCTTTCCGACGAAGATGGAAATCTGTGGTCTTTTGACGAAACCGCAGGCGAGAAACGGAAAGCAGGAAATGTTTCTCTCGAAATTTCCGACCTGGAATTCTATGACAATTCCATTTTTGCCGTAAGTCACAACAGCGCCCTCTGGAAATTTTATCTTTCCGGCGGTGTTTGGTCGAGAGATGAAATTTACGATTCCGATTCCAAACTTTATGTCGTTTCGGCATCGACTTTTTCTGGGGAGAGCCGCCTTTATGTCGGCGCTTCCAATTCGCGCGTCACTGAGATTTATTACAAAAACGGTTGGAAAAAATACCCGATTGACTGGACTTCGGGAAGCGTCGCGGAGATTGTTTCCGGGAATCTCAGGGGACAGGAATGCCTTTATGTTTTTACGACCGCCGGCGACTGTTTCGAAATTTCATCCTCGACAGCGGGTTATCAGAAAGTTCAGATAGCGTCATTCGGCAGCGCCGTAAAGAGCTCTCTTTTCGCTGGCGGCAAACTTTTTGTTTTCTGCGATGACAAATATTTGTATGAACTTTCCTATTTCGAATCTTCGCTTTCCGGGACTTCCTACAAACACTGTCCTTCCGGAATTCTGACTTTAAACTCTTCCACGGCATCTTACAGAAGCCCTTTATTTCCGTCGAAAGACGAGGAAATAAATTTTTATTTCGCGGATTCGGAAAAATCAACCTCGCTTGCGCCTGTTCTTTTCTGGAAAGCCACTTCGACAGGTGTTTTCGAGCAGACGAATTTCGGTTATAAAAGCACGGAAAGCGATTATTCCGTCTATCTCGCTACTCTGACGATTTCTTATTCCACCGGCACGATCATCGAGTATTACATAAAAATCGGCAGCGTCTATGTTGTGAGGTCCGGAGACGACAAACTTTCAAACAACTCGAATTTCGCTTTTTCTTATTCTTCTGAGACCGCGGCGGAAAAAACTTTCAAGTTTATACTTGCTGGTGTCGGCAACTGTTTTCACATACCCAAAAACGGTTTTGTAAATTATTCTTCGATGAGAATGCCTCTCAATCCCGTTCCGGACGATGAAATATGTTTTTATATCGCGAATCAGGCAAGTGGCTCTGGAAATTACGGCAATATGACAGGAGGGAAACTAAATTACAAAACCTCGCAGAATTGGCAGCAGGTGTCTCTTGAATGGCTTATCGACTGTGGCGATTACAAATACTGGAAAGCCACATTGAAGTCGAATGCGACATTTTACTATTATTTCACGATTTATTATGACGACCATAATACGACATATGTTTATGGAGACGATAACAATTCTTATGTTTCTTCAAGGGAAACAGCCGCCAGAGCGAATCCCTTTTCCCTCTCTTTTTCCACTTCCTTTTTTACGGTGGACATTTCAACGACTTTATCTCAGCCAATGGAAATTTTGATTTTTGAAAAGGGAACTTTCAAAAAAGCGTTTGAAGGGGAAATCAGTTCTCAGACTGAAATTTCCCTTTATCCCGGCTCATTCGAAATGGTCATTTCGGGCGGGGATTTCGAAACGATTTACGACACTTTTTCCTTTCCGTCTGCGGACAAGAATTTCGCCATTTCCCTGTCTTCTACGCCGCATTCTGTGGAGTTTAACGGCATTTGCGAGGGCGATTTCTCTGCCAATGAGATTCTTTCTTCCGATAGCGAAAGTGATTCTTTGTGGGGAGCAAAAAACGAACTTTATTTTCTCTGGACGACATTTGATAAAAACAGTTTGTATATTGGATTAAAAGGGCTTCTTGACAACAATTCTCTTGTTGTTTATATTGACTGCGGTGATTATTTTGGAAATATCGCAGATGCATCAGGGTTGCCGTGGTCAACGGGTCGAAACCACAAATTTCCTGACAATTTTCAACCTGATTACCAGTTTATCAGCTGGAATTTTTCTTCAGGCAGTTTTTACAGGATTCTTTCATCTTACACACTTGAAGATGTTTCGTCGGACATTGTCCAGCAGGACCGGTCAGCAACAGGCGAATTGAGCGAACTGGAATTGAAAATACCGTTTTCGACTCTTTTTTACGGGATTTTGCCTGACGGAATTCCAGCAGGCGAGAAATTAAAACTGCTTGTCTGCGTGACGGGAGGGGACGGCACATCGGCGAAAGATTCGATTCCCGACCAGAATTCGTCTTTCGGCGGCACTTTTGACGAATTTACTTTTGACAAATGGTTTGAAATTCCTCTCGATTCCGATTCGAACGGGGTTGCGGACTCCTTCAGAAGGATAAACGATATTGCCTATTCCACTTTTTCCGCTTTTTCGGTTTTATCGCAGGAAGAAAGCGTTCAGATAGATTATTACAACAGGACTTCAGATTCTTATTTCTTCAGCGAACGGGATTTGCCGGTTTATGTTTTTAGCGCCTCGGCTTCCTCGGCGACGCTTTATTTCAGAAATTCTTCGGATGAGAATTTCGATTCGCTTTCCTACGTGGGTGGGAGCCCCACTTTCACTTTCACGATTCCGGCGGAGTTCGTTATCGGGAAAATCGACTATTATTTCACTCTCTTCAAGGAAACTGATTCCGTTACTTCCCCTGTTTACAGCATCCAAATAGACACGACTTATGTTCTGTCGGCGGGTCAGAAAAATTATTCTTTTTCCGGAATTTCCGTCTCTTTTTCGCAGGCGCTTTCGGATGACGCTGAAATTTCGTTTCTTCCGCCCGCATCCGTTCTTGACGACGGAATCGCTCCCTCGAACGCCGAAATAGCGGAAAGCGTTCCGGTGGAACTTTACGAAATAAAGGGGGATATTCCTACCGCCACTTTTTCTCTTCCGTATTTCGACAAGACGGACGAGGCAAACCTTCGCGCCTATTTTTTTGACGGTGAGAGATGGATTTTGAAAAGCGGTTCGCCGGATGTCGGAAACAACACTATTTCGGTCGAACTGTCGCAGGCGGGAAAAGTCGGGATTTTTCTGACGACTGGAATTTCTCCGACTTCGACAAAAGTTTCATCCATCAGCAAACCCGTCTTTAATCCGCAAAACGGGGAAAAAATTGAGTTTAATTTTGATGCCGCGCCGCGAAGCGTAAAAATCGAAATCTATGATTTGAACGGCAGATTTGTTAAGAAAATCGACGGAAATTTCTGGGACGGGAAAGACAAAAACGGCACGGTCGTTCCTTCGGGCGCCTATGTCTGGCATCTCAAAACCGAATCGGAAGATTTCTGGGGAATGGCGGGCGTGTGGAAATGACGAAAATTAAAAAGAAAGATGAATCCCCCACCTGCGTGCAGGTGGGGGATGAAAAATGAAAGTGAAAAAGTGAAAAAGTGAAAAAGTAAAAATGTAGCGGGCGATGTAAATCGCCAAGAAAAGTGAAAAAGTAAAAATGTAGCGGGCGATGTAAATCGCCAAAAAAAGTGAAAAAGTAAAAATGTAGCGGGCGATGTAAATCGCCAAAAAAAGTGAAAAAGTAGAAAAGTAGCAGGCGATGTAAATCGCCAAAAAAAGTGAAAAAGTGGAAAAGTTGAAAAGTAAAAAGTGGAAAAGGTAAAAGAACCCCCTACTTAATCTCCCCCCTGGAAGGGGGGAGAAAGAGAGGGGGGATTTGCCTTATCAACTTATTAACTTGTTAACTTATCAACTAAAAGAGAAAATGAAAGATGAAAGATGAAAAAATGGAAAAATCAAAATAAAAAATGACAAATAAAAAGTTAAAAAGTAGAAAAGGTAAAAGAACCCCCTACTTGATCTCCCCCCTAAAAGGGGGGAGAAAGAGAGGGGGGATTTTCCCTTATCAACTTGTCACTTTATTATTTTGTCATTTTATCGTTTTCCCATTTTTGCTTTTGATTTCCTCCGGTTTCGTTTGGGGATATTACAGTTTCACGGATGTCAAGTCGGAATGTCTGGGCGGAAGTTTTGTTTCCTCCCCGTATTCCAATCCTGCTCTTATGTGCGAAGAGGGATTTCCGTCATTCTACGGGGAGTTTTCTTCTCTGTTTTTCGATCTTCCTTCTCCCAGCGGGAATGTAGCCGGTTACTACAAGCCGGATGTTTCCCGGAAAATGGTTTCTTTTTTGAATCCGGGGTCTTCCTATTCGACAGGTTTTTCCTATCGCACGGTCGCCTCGCCGATACACAGCGAAGCGCTTTTCTCTGTGTCTGTCGCGCGGAATCTGAACGATTTTCTTGTTTCAAGGTTTGAAGACAGGATAAATTTTTCGGCGACAGCCAATATTTACACTCTCCGTTTTGTCGAGTTCCCCTCGGACGAATATTCGGGAAATGCGACGGCGTTTTCGTTTGATTTTTCGCTGTTCGCGCGTTTCAGCGATAATATGAGTTACGGAATCGGTCTGAAAAACGCCGGTTCGCCGGATATCGGAATTTCCCGGCAGGATAAAATGCCGGAAGAATTCGTTTTTTCGATTTCGAACACTTTTCGCCGTCTGAATTTAATTTTTACATTCGAAAACTCCTATATCGGTTCCGAATTGAGCGCCGCGGCATCGCTTGACTTCTCGAGTGCTCGGGTGCTTTTTTCGGCGGACGCTTCCCGGGCCGCCGCAGGCGTAGAGTTTATGTCAACGGAAAGATTGAAAGTAACGGCGGGCGGAAGTTTTCTTTTCGCGTCAGGTTCGTTCCAGCCGAAAATCGGAGTAAACTATTTTTTCAGACCCGCCAAGCCGCGCAAGTCGAAAACGCAAATGATGAAGGAATTTTACAATCTGGCTTATCAGAATTACCGAAACAGAAATTATATGCGGGCGATTTTTTACTGGAAGGAGGTTCTGAAAATCGACCCAAATCACCGCCTCTCGAAAATAAACGTAGAAAAAGCGAAAAAGGCGTATAAGAGATTTTATTTCAACCTCGCCACGAAAGAATACAAACTCGGAAATTATGGAAAGGCGATAAAATACTGGCGGAAAGTTCTGGAACTCGACCCGAATCACGAACTTTCGAGGAAAAAAATGGAAAAAGCGAAGGCAAAACTGAAAGAGAGGGGAGATGAATAGCGAAAAAAAGATTTTGAAATTTCTTTTTCTTTCATCTTTCATCTTTCATCTTTCATCTTTCGTTTTTCCTGCGGCGTGCGCTCCTTATCACACAATCACCGTTGACGGCGACTTGTCCGACTGGGCGTCGGATGAAAGAATTGTTTTGGATTTTTCCGACGGGCAGACAACAAACAGAATAGACGCCCTTTATCTGACATGGGATGCCGACAATCTTTATATCGGAATATCATACAGGGTTGACGGCAACGGAATTCTTCTCTATCTGGACAGGGATTATGGTTCGTCTGCCGGTTTTGACGATTTGACTTCGATCGATTCGTGGGACAAGAACGCTGTTTTTTCCGTCTCCGGCTTTCATCCCGATTTCCAATGGGGTTCATGGGACGGCAGCGACGGGAATTTCTACAAAATTCTAACGGCGACCTCGACGCAAGGGATTTCCGCCACTTTGAAAACGGATTTTTCGTCGGATGATCCCTGCTCTGAAATCTCGGTTTCATGGGACGAAATTTTTCCCGACGGATTTGTCAAAGGAGCCAAAATCGCGATTTTCGCGTCTCTCTGCGACGGTAGTTCGCTTGCTGTTGACTGCGCGCCTGATAATCAGACCGCGGAACTTCCGGCGGTTGACACCACTGCCGTTGTCAACTGCGATTCCAACGCCGACGGAATTCCCGATAACGATTACATCTCTGACTTTGAAATAAGAAAATTCGAATTTCCCGAGGTTTTTTCCCCGAATGGAGACGGCAGAAACGATAATCTTGACATCGCCGTTTCTCTTTCTGCTCCGGGCAGCGCATCGATAAGCGTTTTTGACATTGAAGGCAGAAAAATTTTCAGCAGTCTTTTGGAAATCCCCGACACGGGGGAATATTCCGTCAGGTGGACAGGCAAAGCCGGTGGCAAATACGCGTCCAACGGAATTTACATCGTTCATCTTTTGGCGACGAATTCAGCCGGCGAGGAGATTTCGGAAAACAAAGGTGTGGCGGTGGTAAAATGAAAGATGAAAGATGAAAAAATGCAAAAATCAAAAATATCGCGAGCAATTCTTGCCAGCAGGGCTGTGTGAGCGAGAAATTCGACCCGGTTTTCGCAGCGAACACAGAACGAGCGATTCCGCTTGCGAGAGCGTCCCTGACGGCAAGATTGCGAGTGATGAAGTGATGAAAGATGAAAAAAATAGTTCACAGTCCACAGTCCATAGA
>JAGHAK010000041.1 GCA_021161565.1 Elusimicrobiota bacterium
ATATAGGACAAGCGATTATTAACATCTATAAAAAATATTTTATTATTGAGATTGTAGATTTATCGAAAGAATCCAAAAAATGGAAAATAGAAGAAAAAAAAGGAAGGCTTAACTTAGTTTTTAAACTAAAATATCAGCCTATTGAAAAAACTTTACAGATTATATCTAGTGAGGGAATGGCAGCAATTTCAAAAGATATATTCTATAGATCTGGTTATTGTATTGTTTCTCTTGGTCCCCCTGATGAAATTGGAACAAAGGAAGAAATGTTAAAAAACTTCAAGGAATACAAAGTATTTGTTGAAATAAGATATTTACGAAAAATATCTTAGTTGGAAGGATTTGAAAAATAAATTTAAAAAGGAAAAATACGGTGAAAAGGAGGATAAAAAATGAGAAGAAGGCAAAGGCATCGTATTATTACTGGACAAGTTGCAGGTAAAAAAGGCAAAAGAGAGGTGCCTATTTCTGGAGGGAGAAGATTAGATGTGCGCAAAGGTCGTCGTGCAACCGAAGTAGAGAGAAGTGGCAACCCGGCAAGTATAAAAAAAGCATTAAATAGGTTAAAAACACAAAAGAATTTCAAAAAGGAATTATTAGTACCACAAAAAGATTTAAATAAAGCAAAAGATATTGCTCAAAAGTTGAAGGTAAATGTACTAATTCAAAATTTATCGAGAACGAGAAGGAAAATTGTAAGGAAGAAATAACGGGGTAAAAAACGGTAGAAAATTTAGCGGCATTTTTTATTTATAGATAAGGCAGGGATAAGGTTATCAGCGACAGGCTGGGCGGGGGCAGCCTGTCGCTGAATAGAGAGATTTGCGAAAGGCAGAGCAGAGATTGATGAGGACAGATTGCAAAAGCCGCAGGACTCCGCAGGATGCGGAGGACAGCCGCCGAAGGCGGCAAGCGGCGACGGTGAATACGGAGACGCTGGCGGCTGGACATAAGCGAGCGGTGGCGGAGCGCGCCTGCCTGACGGTAGGCAGGCGATGTGTGCGAAGCCGCGCGAGCGATAAAGAGAAATGAATAATACTGATTCAAACAGAAAAATCGGATTTTATATCAGGGTTTCTACTGAAAGGCAGGCAAAGGTAGAGGAAGGTTCTCTTAAAAATCAAAAGCAAATGCTTCTTGCTGAACTAAATAAAAGGAATTTGCAAAATAAAAATTGGGGAAAATTGATTGAGATTTATGTTGACGAGGGAATTTCAGGGAAGGATATAAATAGACCTGCTTTTCAAAAAATGCTCAAGGATATTGAAATCGGCAAGATAGATACAATAATGTTTACGGAATTAAGCAGGTTTTCACGATCATTGAAAGATTTTTTAAACATTTTTGAATTTACGCAAAAATACAATTGTGATTTAATCTGTTTGAAAACTGATATTGATACAACATCACCGTATAAAAACCTAATCACAAAAATACTGATGGTATTCGGGGAATTTGAAAGGGAAATGACATCACAGAGAACAAGCATAAATGCTTATGAAAGAAGTAAAAGAGGGTTGGCAAACGGTGGATTTACTCCTTTGGGATACAAGCGAGATAAAAATAAAAAGGGATATTTGCATATTGATGAAAAAGAGGCTGCTATTGTCCGAGAGATTTTCAAAACTTATATAAAAGAAAAATCAATACAAAAAACAATGGAAGCGATAAAATCAAAATACGAGGGATTAAATTCAAGATTGAAGAAAATCACCAAAAGCAGAATTTACTCAATTTTGACAAATAAAGCATATATCGGAATTAGAGAAATTTACAAAAAGGACAAAAGCAAATATGAAGAAGTAAAAGCAGTATGGAACGGAATCATTGACGAGAAATTATTCAGACAGGCAGAAAACTTATTGAAAGCAAATAAAGAGCGATTGCACTGGCGAAATTCAGGAAGATTTAATTATTTGCTTTCAGGGTTGATAATGTGCGGGAAATGCGGAGAAAAATTACAGGGTAAATGTGCTTATTCCAGAATAAACAAAAAGCATTATTACTACTCTCATAAAAACACCTGCAAAAATGGTGGGTTAAGCGGTATAGATGCGGAAGTAACGCATAAATTGGTTTTTGACTGGTTAGATGAAATCTCAAATAACGGAGAAAAATTTAATCAGTTGAAAACAGAGGGGAAAATCAGGATAAAAAGAAGGATTGATTTTTTGAATAAGACACTTGATAAATTGAAAACAGAAAAGAAATCTCTTGTGAATGAGATTGAGGCAAGGCTCAATGAATTAACAAATACCAAATCTGAAATTGTGAAAAAAACTATTGAGGAAAGCATAATAAAATTAGACCAAGCAAAGAAAGAAATTGAAGATAAACATGTTTATATCAAATATGAAATCGAGCGGTTAGAAAAACTAATTCAAGATGACAATGATTTATTCAGGGAATATAGCGACAGGATAAAAACCGTTTTCCGACCACCCACCAACAAAACAAAAAACAAGCTGAAAGAGGTTATATCTTATATAAAACTCGACGAGAGAAATGTCAAAATTGCTCTTTCTCCTGTTAATCTAAATGAGCCTGTTAGGGCACTGTTTGGGTTTTCTCCGCGGGCAGGGCTCGAACCTGCGACCCGCTGATTAACAGTCAGCTGCTCTACCGACTGAGCTACCGCGGAACTGCGCTATTATAAAAAATTTTTCTACTTTTCAAAAGCAGGTCTTATATGCCGAATAATTCCGATTCTCTTTGGGGGCCAGTATTTGAAAAGCGCCTTGCCGCGCAGATATTTCCTTTCGAGACAGCCCCAGAATCGGGAGTCCATGCTGAAATCCCTGTTATCCCCCATCACAAAGAAAGAATCCTTGGGAATGTGTATCGGTCCGAAATTGTCACGCACACTCAAACCCTTTGGAATAGGCGGACCGTCTTTGAAATATGTGTAGGGCTCTTTTATGGCCTTTCCGTTTATGAAAACTTTTTTGTTTTTTATTTCAAGCGTTTCCCCGGGAAGCCCGATGCATCTTTTTATAAAATCCTTTTTTGTGTTGAGCGGAAACTTGAAAATTATGACATCTCCTCTTTTCGGGTCGCGAAATTTTATGTATTTTTTTGCCACGGGAATCCACCAGCCGTAGGCGAATTTCCACGCGAATAGGTGGTCGCCGATAAGAAGAGTGTCTTTCATCGACCCCGAAGGAATTTTAAACGCCTGTATTATGAAATACATTATGAATGAAACGATTAAAAGCGTCTGAAAAAGCGAATAGACCTCTTCGAGAATTCTTTTGTGGATTTTTACCGGAATTAAGCGTAGAATCGCGTAGAGCGCGCCGCAGCCGAGGGCGATAAAAAAAACCGTGACTTCCATTTTACTTCTTCAGTATTTCAAAAAAAACTTCCTGTGGCAAGTCGATTCTGCCGATTCTTTTCATTCTCTTTTTCCCTTCTTTTTGTTTTTCAAGAAGTTTCCTTTTGCGCGTTATGTCCCCGCCGTAACACTTGGCAATGACATCTTTGCGCAGCGCCTTCACGGTTTCCCGCGCGATAATCCTTCCGCCGATTTTCGCCTGAAGGGCCACTTCGAAGAGTTGCCGCGGAATGAGTTTCCTCAGCCTCGCGAGAATTTCCCTCGCGAAATAATAGGCGTTTTCTCTCGGCTGGATTGTGCTTAACGCCTCGACGGGCGTGCCGTTTACGAGAATGTCCACTTTTTCGAGTTTCGCCTCGACAAAGCCTGAATGCTTGTAGTCGAAGGACGCGTATCCTTTGCTTGCGGATTTTAAATCGGAGTAGAAACCTGCAATCATTTCCGAAAGGGGAAGTTTGTATTTCAGAATCACTTTCTGCGGATTTATGTAATTCATTGAAATGTATTTTGCTCGCCGCTTTTCGAGAAGTTTCATCGAAGCGCCGAGATACGCCTGAGGCGTTATTATGGTTGCCAGAATTTCAGGCTCATAAACTTTTTCGATTTCCTGTTTTGACGGCCACTCGTCCGGCCGCGAAATCTCTTCCGGCTCTCTTCCGCGCTTTTTGACGCGGTAGACCACCTGAGGCGCTGTCGCGAGAATTTCGATTTCCGATTCCCGTTCGAGCCGCTCCTGAACGATTTCCATATGAAGAGACCCCATGAAACCGAGTCTAAAACCGAGACCGAGAGTAAGGGATTTTTCGGGTTCCCACGAAAACGATGCGTCATTCAGATTCAGTTTCATAATCGCGTCTTTCAGCATTTTTTCCGTGGTGTTTCCTATGGGATAAAAAGAGGAAAAGACGAATGGTTTTGTTTCCCTGAATCCCGGCACCGCGTCCGCGGGATTTTTTACGGCCGTTATCGTGTCGCCGATTTTTATTTCGCCGAGATTTTTCACGCCCGTTATCACATAACCGACTTCCCCTTCGGAGAGGTTTCCCTTTTTGACGGGTTCTGGACGGAAAACGCCCACTTCCTGAACCTCGTATTCCAGTCCAGTGGCAAGCGCTTTTATTTTCATCCCCCTGCCGATTTCTCCGGAATATAACCGCACATATGCGATGACCCCGCGGAACGAATCGAACGCGGAATCGAATATCAGTGCTTTAAGCCTGTTGTCTCTGGATTTCTGGGGCGGAGGGAGTTTCCCGATAATTCCAGCGAGAAGTTTTGCCACGCCTTCTCCTGTTTTGGCGCTCACTTGATAAATTTCGTTTTCGCCGCATTCGAGAAGGGATGCGATGTCTTTCGAAACTTCTCCGACTCTCGCGTTCGGCAGGTCTATCTTGTTTATGACGGGAATTATTTTGAGATTGTTATCCCGCGCGAGATTTAGGTTCGCTATTGTCTGCGCTTCCACACCGGATGCGGCATCGACGATTAAAACCGTGCCTTCGCATGCCGCAAGCGACCGGGAAACCTCGTATGAGAAGTCCACATGTCCCGGAGTGTCGATGAGATTCAGTTCGTAGTCCCCATACGGAATATTTACCGCTTTTGCCTTTATCGTTATTCCCCGTTCTTTTTCGAGCGCCAACCGGTCGAGGGAAGGGGCATCCCCCTCGTGTTTTTTGAGAATTCCTGTTAGTTCCAGAATTCTGTCGGCAAGGGTTGACTTGCCGTGGTCGATGTGGGCGATAAACGAAAAATTCCTTATCTTTTCCATAATGCTTTCCAAATCTGTTTGGAATAGCATACAAAATTTTTTATAATAAAAAAATGGAAAATAAGAAAATTATCGTTCGGGGATATGTCCAGGGGGTGGGCTTCAGGTGGTTTGTGAGAAGAGTTGCCACGTCTCTCGGAATTGACGGAACCGTCAGAAATCTTCCGAATGGCGACGTTGAGATAATGGCGAGGGGAACAGAGAAGCAGATAAACGAGATGATAAAAACTCTCTACTCCGGTCCGGGACGGGTTGAGGGCGTTTCGGCGGAAAATTCGCGGGAGATAAAAACGGAAGGTTTTCACATCATATTCTGAAGACGCTGTTAGATAAAATTCAAAAGTGAACCATTTAAAGATCAAAAGTGAACTCTTCAGAAGCATTAAAAAAGATTGATTTTCAAGTCTGAGTTTTTGGCTCTCTGGACATCAACAAGTTTGTCTTTACACCAGAATCTGACTTCAGAGACAGATTTATTCAGGGGATAAATACGAAGGACAACAGGCTGTAAAGGCATAGCATTGACGTTAAACTTCAGGTTATTTAAAG
>JAGHAK010000156.1 GCA_021161565.1 Elusimicrobiota bacterium
ATCATAACCTCTCCTTTATCTTCTAAGATAATACAAAATTTTGCAGGCGTTTTCGAGAGACGATGTCAGTTTATAACACTCAAAAAGCGATTTTCCCACCACCCAGGAACCGTGCGTTTTCACAACCGCGGCGGGGCTGTTTTTCAAAACCTGCGGAATTTTCAAAACCACGCCCTCGGATCCGATCGTGTCAACCACTTCGACAACCGGTATTTCGGGAAGATAAAAAGAACCTTCCGCATCCACGGGCCTTATCGGATTTTCCGCGAATGAAAGAACCGTAGCGAAAATCGGATGCGCGTGGATAATGGCGGTATACTCGGTAAATTTGTAAATGGCTCTATGGACATCCACTTCCACGGATGTTCCCCTGTCGAGATTTTTATTCGACAGGTTCACTCTTATTATTTTATCGGGCGTGATGTTCGAAAAGGGACAGTCGTGGGCTGTGATATAAAAAACGTCGTTGTCTCTGACGCTCATATTTCCCGAAGTAGAATGGACAATTCCCTCTTCGAAAAGAGCCCTGCCTATTTCCTGAAATTGCCTGAAATTCATTTCGGAAAAAGAACTTTACCGCCGGGAATTTCGCGGTTTTTGGGGGCCGCCGCCGGCGAAGGTTTTCCGAGCCGGCCGCCGAGATGTCCAAACATCTTCTCTGAAACACCGGGCATAAAAGGCGAAAGAATCTCCGCCGTAAAAAAAAGAACATCGGCGAGTGTAAGCATCACATTATTCAACTTTTCGTTTTTTTCCCTGAATAAAACCCACGGCTTCGTTTCTTCCACAAACCTGTTTGCCTCGTCTATCAGTTTCCAAATTTTTGTAAGAGCCGAATAAAAATTTATTTCGCTCATAAACTTATCCGTTTGATTTAAGACCTCCCGCTCTTTTTCTATAATGGCTGAAACAAATTCGCCGGCGGGCGGCGTTTTCGAACCAAAATATTTTTTCAGCATTTTCTCGACCCGTTGAAAAAGATTGCCGAGAGAATTGGCAAGATCCGAATTATACCTCTCCCGCACTCTGTCCATAGAAAAAGCCCCGTCGCTTCCGAACGGCATTTCTCTGAGGAAAAAAAATCTCAGGACATCGGCGGGAAATTCCTCGCAAACCTCGTAGGGCGTAACGATATTGCCCCTGGACTTAGAAATTTTGTCGCTTTTGAGAGTCCACCAGCCGTGCCCGAAAACTTTTTTCGGCAGAGGCAGACCGAGCGCCATAAGAATTGCCGGCCAGATAACGGTGTGAAAATGAAAAATCTCCTTGCCGACGATGTGGCAGTCGGCGGGCCAGAGAGAGGAAAAATTTTCCCTGTCCGACGGATACCCCGCGGCTGTGATATAATTTATGAGCGCGTCAAACCAGACATAAATCGTTTTTGACGGGTCTGCGGGAAGAGGAATCCCCCATTTCACCGTCTGACGCGTTATGCACAAATCATTTAGTCCCCGTCTCACCGTGTCGATTGTTTTGTTCGCCTTGTCCCCCGGCGAAAGAAACTCTGGATTTTTTTCATAATATTCAAGAAGGTCCCGCCCGTACTTCGACAGCCTGAAAAAGAAAGAATCCTCTCTTTTTATTTCGGTTATGGGTCTGCCGCAGTCAGGACAGTTTCCGCCAGCAGACCGAACCTGATTTTCCGTGTAAAATGACTCGCAGCTTACGCAGTAAGGACCCTCGTAAACCCCGCGATAAACATCACCCTTTTCGAGAAGCCGCGAAAACACAAACTGAACCGTTTTTGTGTGGCGGGCCTCAGTGGTTCTGATAAAATCATCATAGGAGATATTCAGAAACTTCCACAGTTTTTTCGCTTTTTCCGCCATTGTGTCGACCCAGTTCTGAACATCCATCCCCGCGGCGCGCGCGGAACCGTAAATTTTTTCTCCGTGTTCGTCCATTCCTGTCAGAAAAAAAACTTCCCTGCCAAACATTTTGTGCCATCTTTTCAGAACATCAGCGGCGACAGTAGAATAGGCATGTCCAATGTGAAGTTCGGCGTTTGCGTAATAAAGCGGCGTCGTGATATAAATTTTTTTCATTTATCCTCTTCGTAAGAATAACAACACAGAACCTTTCCGCAGGGACCGACTTCTTTCCCCACAGGCGAACCTTTTTGCTTGCTGAAAATCCCCAACAGAGAACAGCAGAAAGGCCTGCCGCAAATTCCGAGACCGCCAATAATTCTCGCACATTCAACCGGCGACACCTGTATCATCTGCACATGCGTCTTCAAAGCGGAGTTTATTCTTTTTATGAGGTTTCTGAAATCAACCCGGGCAGGCGCCGTATAATAAACAAAAACCCTTCTTTTGTCGAAAGTGTAGCAGGTTTTCGCCAGTTTCATCGGCGTTTTTTCCTCTTCTATCAGTTTCGCGATGACATCTCTCGCCCGAATCTCTTCCTTCTTGAGATATTTCAACTTTCTGAAATCCTCTTCCGAAAGTTTTCGCACGAGTTTCGGAAGATTTTTTTTCATGGGCCGCGGACTTGCGGGCAGGCTTTTACAGATTGCCGCTTCCCTCCCGTAATCCGTTTCCACAAGCACCCAGTCGTTTATCGACGGAGAAACCGCCCCGCAGGTGAACTGATAGATTTTTCTGTCCCGAAGAAGAAGAGCCGAAACCGTGACAATCATTTTCTTAATCCTTCATTGAAAAAAATCCTATCGAGCACGGATTTCGGGCTTCTTTGCTTTTTTATCCATTTTAGCGCATTCAGGAAAAAATCGATTTTATCCGCGGTTGGAGCCGAAGGATTCCTGCGAAAACTCTCTGTCAGATCGAACAGGATTCCCCTTATCGTTTCCGCGGTTTTCTCGCGAGGGTCATCAGCATCGAGAAACTCCCGCACTTTTTCGAAATATTCGGCGTAGTTTCTGGCGGCGACAAGTTTCTTCAAAGCTGCAATTTCTTCCCTGTCGTATTCCGCCCTACGATAATCCGCAGGAGGAAATCTCAAAATCTGGCATCGCGACCGAATCGTCGGCAGAAGCGCGTGGAGATTCGAAGTTATTAAAATCACGCAGGAAGAAGCAGGCGGTTCCTCCGTGATTTTGAGAAGCGAATTTTCGGCTTCCGGAGTCAGAAGTTCCGCATCCGCTATGATTCCGATTTTCCATCCCGAAGCCCTCGCCTTCGAAAGAGACATAAATTTTATAAACTCCCTGATATCCTCTATCTTTACCGAAGTGGAACTTCTGAAAATCATCAAATCGGGATATTTCATTTTTCCTATATCGACGCAGGGACGGCATTTGCCGCACCCCGTGCCTTTTTCGCAGTTCAATGTCCTCGCGAATTCCAGAGCGGCGTTCATCTTCGAATCTTTATCTGAACCTTCAAAAATATAAGCGTGGGCAACCCGCGACGCTAAAATCTCATCGACAAGCGTCCTTTTTACATTTTCGGGTATAATCAGATTTTCTAACGACAGTTTGTTTTTTTCAGGCATTTTTCCACAATCCTCAAAATCTTTTTATGCATTTTCGAAGGCGAAGAATCCGCCTTCACGACGCAAACCCTTCCCCTGTTTTCGCGGCAAATTCGGGCATAGCCGGAGGCGACCCGTCTGTGAAACGACTGTTTTTCGAGCTCCAGCCGGTCTTTTTTCCTCTTGATTCTGTCAAGGGATTTGCCGAAGGGAAGTTTCAGAAAAATCGTCAAATCAGGTTTAAGCCCTCTTGTGGCAAATCTGTCGATGTACTTTATTTTTCCGATGGGAATTCCCCTGCCGTAGCCCTGATAGGCGAGCGACGCATCGGAATAACGCTCGCAAATCACGACAAAACCTTTTTTAAGCGCCGGAAGAATAATCTCGGCGGTGTGACTGGCGCGGGACGCTTCGTAAAGCAGAAGTTCCGCCAGAGGGTCGACTTTCTGTTTCGGGTCGAGAATTATTTTTCTCAAAAATTCCGAAAACAGAGAACCGCCGGGCTCCCGCGTCCGTACAACTTTGAAACCTCTTTTTTTGAGGGCATTTTCCAAAAGTTTCGCCTGCGTCGATTTTCCACAGCCGTCGGAACCCTCGAAAGTTATGAACATTCCTTTTCCTTTTTTGTTTTTCGATTTCATTTTCATTCTATTTTTATAGCAAAATTCCCTGAAATAAAAAAGTCATTGCCAAGTTTGCGAGGTTTGGTTAACCTGCATTATTCATACTATATATAG
>JAGHAK010000025.1 GCA_021161565.1 Elusimicrobiota bacterium
GAAAACAACCATCCAAAACCACTTTTTACTCTTTTTATCCCGTTTTTGACCCCTATTTTAGGGGGTGGAGGGCAATTTTTCCTGCTTTTTTGTTTCGTGAAACCCTCCGTTTTTTTCAAAATCCTTCGTCTCAGGTTTTTTACCTCCACCCCCCTGTTTGCTTTCTCTACCAAGCGGACTTTTTGGTATACTTTCACGAAACTCAAACAGCCTGCCCGTCCGGCAGGCGGGGAGGTATTTTTCATGTTCCAGCCATATTTTTTGTTGCCTGACAGCCGGCTTAAAAAATTCGAATTCATTCTTTCTCTTCTGCCTGATATCCCTTTTTCTTTCCCATTCCTCTGGCAGAAACCCATATCCCCCTTCTTCTATCATCAAAACTCTTGTCCTTAAAAATCTTTTCGCTCTATCCAACTTATCTGACCTCGTAAGATTTTTATATGACTTCCCCATCTTAAGACAAATCTGCTCCCTCGATTCTTTTCAATCTTCTCCCACCGTCGAGCGTTTCTCTCATTTCCTTAAATCTTTTCCCAATTCTCTTCTTCAAACCTGCAGAATAAATCTCCTCCATCAGATAATCTCACATAACCAGATCTCGGGAAAATTTATTTCTGCCGATTCCTGCCCCGTTATTTCACCCGTCAAAGAAAACAATCCTAAAACCAATGTCAAAGACCGCTTTAATAAATATAAAATCTGCTCGGCAGACCCCGATGCAAAACTCGGCATTACCGTTTCTTTCCTCAAATCAAAAAAATCCATCTCTTACTTCTGGGGCTATCGCAATCATATTCTCAACGACGCTTTGTCTGAACTTCCCATCGACGAAATCACAAAACCCGCCAATATCCACGATTCCCAATTTCTCATTCCACGGCTTAAATTTATTTCTTCCACCTTCAATTTTAAAACCCGCGCTGTTATCGCCGACTCCGCCTACGACTCCTCTCCCATCTTTGATTTTATCGTCAACGATCTTCACGCTTCTCCCATCATCGCCCGCAATCCTCGAAATTCCGCTTCGACTTCTTCTTTCTCTCTTTCTCCAAAAGGCATCCCTGTCTGCCTCGCCGGTTTCGAAATGATTTCCAGAGGCATATTTTTTGACAAATCCCATAATAGAAAACGTCATAAATTTATCTGCCCAATTAAGGCTTCTAAAAAATTCGCCAGAAAATATCCTTTCTGCCCTTGGAATCATCCTAAATTCTTTTCCAATCGCTTCGGCTGTTCCACTTATATCCGGCTTGATATTGACGACTCTATCCGAAAATCCATTAATTACGGCTCTCAACTTTTTAAGAAGATTTATTCCCACCGCACCTCTTCTGAAAGAATCTTTTCTCGTTTGCTTTCCCTCTCTATGCAAACCCCTTCCGTTAAAGGTCTCAACTCCATTTCCAATGTTTGTACCATTGCTCATATTACTGTCCTTCTTATCGCTCTTGCTGCCGTTAAATCAGGCAACTCCGATAAAATCCGCTTTGTTAAAAAACTCATTCCTAACCTTTAATGCCCTTTCCATCTTTTGTCATCTTTTAGCATCTATTTAACATCCTCTTTTCCCTTCCTCGTCGAGATTTTATTTATCGCTATTTCACCTCTCGTCGACAACTATTTTTTACCCCCCATTTCGTGAACGGCTATTTTAAATCTTCTTTTTCTTTTGTTCTGCTCATCATATATTCAAACTGTCTGATATCTTTTTGAACATCTTTTCTTATTTTCCTTACACTTTCTTGTTCTTCATCTTGCTTTATTATACCATTTTCCTGACGATGGAGGAAACACATCTCCCTTTTTCATCTGACTCTAACTTAAAGTTGAAATAAACTTTTCGTATTCTTCCCTGTTCATCAAATTCTTCAGTTCATCTTTATTCAAAATTTCCATTCTGACAATCCAGCCGTCCGCAAGGGGACTCGAATTGATAATTTCCGGCGAATTTTCGAGACGGGCATTCACTTCCAGAACCTTGCCCGAGACGGGAGCGTAAACCTCGCTTGCCGCTTTTACCGACTCCACCTCGCACAGAGTTTCTCCCTGTTTCACTTCTGTGCCTATTTCGGGCAAATCCACATAAGTAATATCGCCGAGTTTCTCCACGGCATACTCCGTTATTCCAACCGTGCCAACATTCTGCTTGACAGAAATCCACTCATGCTCCTTGGTAAAATAAATTTCCATAGAATTCTCCTCAATTTTTAAGCGAACCGTCTCTGTAAAAAGGCAAGTCCATTATTTCCGCTTCCATTCCGACTCTTCCGTCCGAAATAACAATCTCTTTTTCGTCTTCAAATTCGGGGGAAACGAAACCGAGACCAATTCCGCAGGAAAGAGCCGGCGAAAAAGAACCGCTTGTTACCTCGCCGATGGAATTCCCGCCGCGCAGAATTTTATAATGCCGGCGCGGACTGCGGCGGGTTTTCGTTTTGAAAGCGATTTTCTTCTTTTTCAGACCTTCTTTCTTTTCTTTTATCAGCGCCTCCCTGCCGACAAAATCCTTGTCGTAGCAAACAAACATCTCAAGACCCGCCTCGACGGGCGTCGTGTCTTCGTCAAGGTCGTTTCCGTAGAGGGAATAACCCATTTCGAGACGCAGAATATCCCTCGCACCGAGGCCTGCGGGTTTCACTCTTTTGTCGGACAGAATTTTTCTCCACGCTTCGACACTTTTTTCCTTTCGGACAAAAATTTCAAATCCGAGTTCCCCGGTGTATCCCGTTCTGCTGATTATGGTCTTTTCGCCGAGAAAATCAAAAAAGGAAAAACCAAAATATTTAAGCGAGACCTCTCCGCCTAATATGTCAGAAAGAATCTCCCTCGAAAGAGGACCCTGTAAATCAATTTTTCCGAAAACCGAAGAAATGTTTTCTATCCTGCCGGGCTTTAACCGGCTTTTCAAAACCGAAAAATCGTTTTCAAAAGTTGCGGCATTTACAACCATAATCAATTCGGATTCAGAAACTCTAAAAATAATTTCGTCATCTATCACGCCGCCGCGTTCGTTGAGAATGAATCCGTAGCGGCTTTTGCCGACGGGAATCGTCCCGACGGACTGTGTCACGGCATTTTCAATTCCGCAATTTGAAATGTCTCCTGTAATTTTAAACTGCCCCATATGGCAGGTGTCAAAAACGGCAGCGGATTTTCTGCACTGATTGTATTCGGCGATTATCCCTTCGTACGAAATCGGCATTTCCCAGCCGCCGAAAGGCGACATTTTCGCCCCGCTCGAAATATGCTCCCCGAAAAGAGGAGTCCTTTTTAAACCCGAACCAATCACTCCAAAACCGCGCCCTTCGAAGCGGATGTGACAAACCTGCTGTATCTTTCAAGCCATCCGGAAAACTTCTTTTTGACAGGCTTGAATTTTTTCAGTCGCTCTTTTAACTCCCTTTCCGGAAGTTGAACATTTAGTTTTCTTTTTGGAATATCAATTTCGATTATGTCGCCATCTCTGAGAATCCCGATTGCCCCGCCTCGAGCAGCCTCGGGAGATATGTGACCGATACAGGGGCCTCTCGTCCCGCCGGAAAACCTTCCGTCGGTAATCAGCGCGACGCTTTTGCTCAAACCCATCCCCGTAATCGCTGAAGTCGGCGAAAGCATCTCTCTCATTCCCGGACCTCCGCGGGGACCTTCGTATCTGATTACGACGACATCGCCTTTTTTTATTTTTCTGCCGAGAATCGCCTTCATCGCGCTTTCCTCGGAATTGAAAACTCTCGCCTTTCCCTTGAATTTCATCACTTCCTTATCCACGGCGCTCTGTTTAACGACCGCTCCGTCGGGGGCGAGGTTGCCTTTCAGAATCGCGAGACCGCCTTCTTTGTGATGCGCCTTTTTCAGAGAGCGGACGACATCTTCGTTGACAATCACGCTTTCACGGGCTATCGCCTTTATCAGTCTGCCGGAGACCGTAAGATTGTCTTTCAAAAAAGGAATAAGCCGTTTTAAAACTGCCGGGATGCCGCCGGCAAATTCGAGGTCTTCCATAAAATATTCTCCGCCGGGACGGATATTCACGATGTGCGGAACCTTTTTGCTCAGTTTGTCGAAAAGTTCAATATCCAGTTTTAATCCCGCATCGTTCGCGATGGCGGGAAGGTGAAGAACCGTGTTTGTCGAGCCGCCAAGCGCAAGGTCGACGGCAACGGCATTGTGAAACGCATTTTCATTCATAATTTTCCGTGCTGTAATGTTCTTTCTCACAAGTTCCACAATTCTCTCGCCAGACTCGTAAGCGATACGTTTCTTTTTCGCCATCCCCGCGAGGGCGCTGCCGCATCCGGGCAAACTCATTCCCATCGCCTCAATCAAGCAGGCAGTTGTATTCGCCGTATACATTCCCTGACAGGATCCCTGACCCGGGCAGGCTTCCATTTCGAGACACTCGAGTTGAGACCGATTTATCTTTCCCGCCTGGTAAAGGCCGACGGCCTCAAAGGTATCCCGCACCAGAGAACGCCGCACGCCCATATAATTCCCGCTCAACATCGGGCCTGCGGTGACCACAATCGCGGGAATATCAAGCCGGGCGGCAGCCATAAGCATCCCCGGATTTATTTTGTCGCAGTCGGTCAAAAGAACAAGCCCGTCGAGTTGGTGAGCAAGCGCTATCGACTCTATCATATCGGCGATGAGTTCTCTCGACGGAAGCGAATAGTGCATTCCTATATGGCCCATCGCCACGCCGTCGCAAATCGCGCCGACGCCGAATATAAAGGAAGTTCCACCGCCGGCGTGAATCCCCTTCTCTATCGGTCTTTCGAGTTCCCTCATTCCCACATGGCCGGGCACGAGTTCCGAAAAACTCGAGGCAATCCCTATGAAGGGTTTTTTCATTCCTTTTTTTGTTACGCCAGTGGCATAAAGCAACGCCCTGTTCGGCGTTCTTTCAAAACCTTTTTTCACTTTTTCGCTTCTCATCAAATCCTCCTTTTATCCGGAAATTCCGCCGGATAGTCCATTTAGATAAGTTCTGTTTTTCATCCAAATCTGAAAAAAATTATTCAAGCGTGACTTTATTTTTTATCCTTTTCAAGAATGTCTCGTTGATTCCAGGAAGTCCCTTTAATTCGTCAAGTTCCCATATATCGCCCATTTTTTCTCTGTAATTTATTATGCTCTTCGCTGTTGCAGACGTCATCCCGTCGATTTCCAGCAGTTCATCAAAATCCGCAGTGTTGAGATTTACCCTCGCCCCTCTACGAGAGACGGGACTTGCCTTTGAACTTGCCTTCTCTTTCAACGGTTTCGGCGTCTCTTCTTCAAAGAAATCCTCATCGGAAGAATTGAGGTCAACAACATTCTCGCCGGAACTTTTCGACCGCGCTTTTTTTAGCAGGTCATCGAGAGACACCTCCCGCGAAACTTTTATTTTGGGAACAGTGAGGACTCTCTTTATTTTCACCAGTCCGCGTTTTTCGCCTGCCTCGCTCTTGAAATAAACAATCGCGGCTGCGAATGTGACAGCGAGAGACACAAGAATTTGGAAATTCTGCCAGGGAGAAAGCTTCGTTTTTTCTATTTTCACTTTCGCCTCCAGCAAAAGTTGAAAGGTATTTTTCCTTCTCCAAAATAAGGATTTCCCTTTTTAAAATTCGCTCTGCGAATTTTCATCTTACCAGTTTGTAAAGAATGCCTTCGAGCAGGGCTTTCCAAGATGCTTCTATTATATCCTCCGACACGCCCACTGTCGTCCATCTCTCCGTTTTGTCTCTGGATTCTATAAAAACTCTCACAGCCGCGGCTGTGGCTTCCTTGGGATTCAGGACTCTCACCTTGAAATCCGTGAGGGAAACTTCTTTGAGACGCGGATAAAACGGGAGAAGAGCCTTTCTCATCGCGTTATCCAAAGCGTTGACCGGTCCGTCACCTTCCGCCACCTCGTAGATATTCTTGCCCTTGACGGAAAGTTTCACAGACGCCTCGCATTTTCTTTCCGCTTTGCCGTTTTTCATAAAATATTCAACAATTACACGGCAACTTTTTATATCGAAATAACTTTTTAGTTTTCCTGTTTTTTTTAACATCAAAATTTTGAGGGACCCATCAGCCGCCTCATACTGATAGCCGCGCGACTCTTTTTCTTTTATCTCCGAAAGAATTTCCGCCACCACTTTTTTATCCCTGAAATCTATATTCAGCCGCTCGCCTTTAATTTTCAGATTCGACTGACCGGAAAGTTCGGATATGAGAATCCGACGCTCGTTTCCCACAACCGCGGGATTGATGTGTTCGTAGGTGACAGGATTTTTCATAACCGCGGAAACATGAACTCCCCCTTTATGCGCGAAGGCGGAAATTCCTACGAAGGGTTGCTCCTTTTTGGGAATCAGGTTCGCGACTTCGTCGATATATCTTGAAGTCCGGACGAGTTTCTTCAAATTCGCTTTTGTGAAATTGTGAATTTTGTAGCCCTTTTTCAGCATCAGATTGGGAATAACCGAAGCGAGATTCGCGTTTCCGCAGCGCTCGCCCCATCCGTTCAGAGTTCCCTGAACCATCGTGATTCCATTATCGCAGGCGGCGAGAGAATTCGCCACCGCGAGGTCGCAATCATTGTGGGCGTGAATCCCCAATTTCGCGCCGGGGAAATTTTCCCTGACAACTTTTATTATTTCGACCAGTTTCTCCGTAACGGTGCCGCCATTCGTATCGGCGAGAACAAGCCAATCGGCTCCTGCAGAAAAGGCAGCGGAAAGGGTTCCGAGCGCGTAGTCAGCATTTTCCAGAAAGCCGTCAAAGAAATGCTCGGCGTCGTAAGCGACCTCTTTTCCGGTTTTCTTCAGATAGCGAATCGAATCGCTTATCATTTTCAGATTTTCCTCCGGAGTGGTTCTCAAAGCGTCCTTTACATGAAGAAGGGATGTTTTTCCGAAAATACAGAACGCGTCAGGTTTCGCTTTAACGAGTTCCCGCAGGTTTTTATCATTTCCCGGCAATATATTTTTCCGCCGCGTTGAACCGAAAGCCACAAGTTTCGCGGGCTTGAGGGAAAAACTTTTCATCCTGGCGAAAAATTCCGCGTCTTTGGGATTCGACCCCGGCCAGCCGCCTTCGATGTAATGTATTCCGAATTTAGCCAGAGATTTAGCGATGTTTATTTTATCCGTTACAGAAAGCGAAATGCCCTCCGCCTGGGCACCGTCCCTCAGAGTCGTGTCAAAAATAAAAATGGGCATTTTTCCCGTCACAGGTTAAACTCCTTTGCGAGAGCCTCAACCGCCTTTTTCACATTTTTTTTCTCTATGACACAGGAAATTTTTATTTCGGATGTGGAAATCATTTCGATATTTATGCCTTTGCGGGCAAGCGCGCTAAACATCCTCGAGGCGACGCCGCTGTGCGTTCTCATTCCGCTTCCGACAATCGAAACTTTGGCGATGTTTTCCTTTATAATAACCTCTTTCGCATTCAATCGCCGACGCAGGGTTTCAAGAATTTTTTTGGTTTTTTCGGCATCCTGCCTTTTTACTGTGAATGAAATGTCATTTATCGCCCTGGATTTTTTTGTCCTGCGGGCAGACGACTGTATTATCATATCCACGCAGATGTCTTCCCCTGTTAAACTTTCGAAAACCTTCGCCGCGATTCCGGGTCTGTCCGGCACTCCGACGATACTCACTTTTACCTGGTCGAGGTCTTCCGTAACACCCCTCACCACGATTTCTTCGAGCAATTCATCCTCCCCACAAACAAACGTTCCGGCTCTATTGGCGAAAGTCGAAGCGACTTCAAAAGAAACGTCTTGATTCTTGGCGAGTTCCACGGCTCTCGCCTGCATAACTCCGGCTCCGGCGCCCGCCATTTCGAGCATCTCCTCAAAGCTCATTATATCAATTTTTTTCGCTTTTTTGTAAAGGCGCGGATTCGCGGTGAAAATTCCGGGGACATCCGTGAAAATTTTACAACCGACTTTGAGAGTGGAAGCGAGCGCAACGGCTGTGAGGTCGGATCCGCCCCTGCCGAGAGTCGTGATTTCGCCGTCCTCGGTCTTACCCTGAAAACCTGCAACGATAACGATGTAATTCCGTTTAAGCGCCTCAAAAAGTTTTCTGGTGGAAACCCTGCGGATTCGCGCGTTCGTGAAATTTCTGTCCGTGATTATTCCTAACTGATGACCCGTAAAGGAAATGACCTTTTGCTTCATTTCCAGAAGAGCCATCGCCAAAAGAGATATTGTTTTCTGCTCGCCGATTGAAAGAAGCATATCGAGTTCCCTCTTGTGGGAAAGCGGATTCTTCGCTATTCTTTCCGCTTCGGCTACCAGTTCGTCCGTCATATCGCCCGGTGCGGAAACAACCACCACGGGTTTAAAACCCTTCCTTTTGAAACTCAGAATTTTTCCCGCGACAAATCTGATTTTCTCCACATTGGCGACGGATGACCCGCCGAATTTCAAAACAATAACTTTTCTGTTTTTCATAAGTAAATCCCACCTCTCAATCTCCCCCGCCTTTGGCGGGGGAGAAACAGTAGGGGGTATTTCCCTTTTTCATCCCCCACCTGCGTGCAGGTGGGGGATTCATCTATTCAACCTTTCCTAATCGTTATTCCTTCCTCGCAAATCCTTGTTATCAGAATTTCGCTTCTGATTCCCTTTTTCGAAAACGCTTTTTTCATGATGAGAGAGAGTTTTTTTGCGGCAATGCGCGATGGTGCCAAAACTCCGAGAGAAGGCCCTGAGCCGCAAATAAAAAATCCTTTCGCGCCGGATGAAATCGCAGCCTTTTTTACTTCGTCAAAACCCTTTATCAAATTTTTCCTGAACGGCGTGTGAATTTTATCTTCAAACATAAAAGGAAAAACATCACCCCTGTTCAGACCATGTATCAGAGAAGCAACCCGCGAAAGGTTGAAAACGACATCTTCCCGAGCGTAATTTTTCGGAAGAATTTTTCTTGCCTCGTCGGTGCTTATCTCAAGAGCGGGGACGGCAATGACAACTGGATTTTTTACCGCTTTTTTCAGACGAGAAATTTCTATGTTTCGGCCAACCTGCGTGGAAATCACAATCCCGCCAAAAAGAGAAGCCGCTGCATTGTCAAAATGCCCTTCCATCTTCGCGACTATTTCGAGAATTTCGTTTTTGCCGAGTTTCCTGCCGGAAACTTCGTTTGCGAAAAACGCTCCGGCAAGACGCGCAGTCGCGGAAGAACCAAGACCTTTTTTGAGAGGAATTGCGTTTTCCTCAAGAATTTCAATTTTGCCGAGATTCCTATAGGAAAACCCAATTTTGCGAAAAACCTTTTCCGCGGATTTCCACACAGGATTATTTGCTGAATTTTCAAGAATGTTTTTTCCGTAACCTTTAACTTTTATATCAACCGAAAAATTTCCGCCGGCAACCTCAAAGACAAACCTGTTTTTTATCTCGACAGCCGCCCCGAGAACATCGAAACCGCATCCGAAATTTCCGATTGACCCCGGAATTTCAAAAATAAATTTTCTTTTTTTCATAATTTTGATTATAGCAAATATTGCGAAATTGTCGCCACCAAATCGACTCAGGATATCTTTTAAAACTGTCTTATTGAATTGCTATATTCTCATCTTCAATCCTATAAAAACAGAACTCTACCTACCAATAGATAGGCAATCCGATTTTTATTATGCTAATATGCTAACTCTTATTGCTTTTTCTCCACCAAACATTGAAAGGAGGAAAATTCATCGTCTTTTTGACTTCACTGTATTGTCCTCTTGCAACAGTATCGGTTGATGGCACATTATAACACAGTTTCCTTGAAATAATCCATCTATCATGAATATTGGCTCCTAATTTTTTATCAGTTATAACTTTCAATTCACATTTTACTCCATAACCTTCAAATTCTTTTTTGAAATCACTGTATAAAGACAAAAATTTCTCATTTGCTTTCTCTGATAACATTAAAATACGAATATTTTTAACCCTTTTAGTATTAAGCGATTCCGATAACAAATCTAACCCTACTTTTGAAAAATATTTATCTACCCAATAAATATATTTTTCATAGGAACTAATTATATCCCTAACCGTTTTTTTATTTGAAAATGGCGTTTTGGGGGACAATAATTTAGCGTCCGACTGTTTATAGATGACCTCAAAAATCGTTTTAATTTTCTTGTCATGTGATTGAACTCTATTTTCTAATCGACTCAACCTGTTAAGTATCCCTTTATTCGTAGAAACTAATTTTCTTATATTGACAAACACTCTCATTATAGCGATATTTACCTGAATAGCCCTCTCGCTATTAAGAACGCTTGACAGCATTGCAACACCCTGCTCCGTAAAAGCATACGGCAAATATTTTCTGTGATGCCCACGACCATGTTTTAAGGTCACAATTTGTGACCTTAAAGATTTATTCTCTTCCCTTGTGAGTTGAAACATAAAATCGCTTGGAAATCGTTTGAGATTACGTTTCACTGCTTGATTTAACACTCTTGTTTCTACTCCATAAAGTTCAGCTAAATCCTTATCCAACATTACATTCACACCTCTGATTAAAAATATCTTTTTCTCAATAAATTTTTGCCGAATAATGACGATACTTGCCATTTTATGCCCGTACAGATGAGATTCTATAATAAAACATTTCTCTGAAATTGACCATACTTCTAATCTTCATTCCATCCAAAAAAAATCAGAACCGTCCCCATTTTCCTTCTGCCCAGCAAACTTCTTTTTGCTCTTGTTCAGTTAAGGCGAGTAAATCAAATTAAAAAAATGATATTTTTTCCCTCTATATTCTATAAGCAACTTTTATAATGCCTCAATATCCTTTTTCTGTTTTCGTTCTTCTTATCTCCTTTGTAGTAAATCTCAATAAATTCTACAATGTCCTCGTTTTCATAATAACCGTAAATTATTCTTATCCCGCTGTGAACGCCTTTACCTTTCAAACTCTTACAGGCAAATTTTTTCGCTTTGTAAATTCTTGGTTTTTCAATCCCCAAATCTGAAATTGGCATAACTCCTCTATTATCAATATGTAATTTGTGGTATAAATTTAATTGAGTATGGATAAATGTTTCTAAATCTTCCCGCAAAGTGGGAAATTTTTTGGAAAGTTTTTTAAACTCCTTTCTGAATTCTGATAATTCTCTAATCTCATGAAATATCTTCTTCTTTTTCACTATAATGCCTCACTGAATAAGTCGGGGTGCGGTAGAAAACAGCTTCATAATCTATTATCTCTCCATCCTCAGCAGTCAACCAGGGGACATCATTGTGAGAGTATTCGCTTATCTCTTTAGCGTTCATATCAGAAAGTTTTTCCAACACCTCGTCTATAACTTTTATTTCATTGGCTTTTAATTTCTTTAAATCAGGCTCCCTTAAAGGTAAATATTTTGTTCGAGGATACTTAAAATACTTATCCTTAATTTTTCTTATATCCTTGCCTTCCATCTCTCCTATGATTTTTTTAAATTCCACAGGAGTGGGACCATAATGATTTTTAATATAAGTTGCCCCAATCAACTGTTCCTCGCATTTTTCATAAAAGTTAAAGTCAACGAAATACAGCAATTTATAAAGAACTGTTTCTCCCATGTTAGGTTTTGCTCCAACTTCATTCAGAATATAGAGAAGAACTTCTTTGAATTTCTCAAGATTTTTTTGAGGCACACATATCCTTATCTCTCTTTTTTTCTTTTGCTCAGATTTTCTTTCCAGAACAACCTCAATACCCTTTTTAAAATCCAAAAGGTTATCTGGAGAGATATTGAATATTCTCGCAATTTTAAATATTTCTTCTGCTGATATTTTTCTTTGACCTTTTTCAATTTGGGAAACGGCTACTCGGTTGACCCCCAATCTCTCTGAGAATTCTTCTTGAGAAAAACCTATCTCTTCCCTCATTTTTTTTATCCTTTCTCCTAATTTTTTATAGAAAATATTCATCGCCGACCTCCTTTTCTACTCATATTATAGTATGTGTAAGATTTTTTGTCAAGTAATTGTTATTTTTTCTTACAAAACAGATTTGTTCAAGAACCGCTCCCAACAATTTTAATTTCTTCTTCTGTTAAACCATACAATTTATAAACCAACTGGTTGATGTGGTGTTCGTATTCCCCACCTGCGCCGAAAATTCGGCAAGCAGGTTTGCCTTCTTTATCTGCCATAATTTTCTCAATATTTATCCTTCTTTTTCCACTTGTTGTAAATATTCGCAAAAGTACGATAATATTCTCGTAACTGTTTCAATTGATTTTTGTCAATATCTCTGCTGTGCATTACTTCAATTCTGATTGGTATAATTTCACTCATCCAACTTATAAGTTTTTCCTTATTTTTAATTTTACCAATAACAAAATACTTCTTGAAAATATTGTCCCAATTTTTTTGCGTTTTAATTATCTTCTGATAATCTTTAAAATC